>NZ_MEGQ01000075.1:0-8814 GCF_001725585.1 Thiomonas sp. SCN 64-16
CCCGTGCCTAAAAAAGCAGCAGGGTAGGTGGAACACCCGGGTCAATTTTGCGTCGGCATAACCTTCAAAAGTGGGTCAATTTTCGTTCGGCACGAACACCTCGGGATGACGGCGATGGAACTCCGCCAGCGGCAACGGCAAGCGGCTCGCGGCCACGCTTTCCATTGCGCCCAGCCGCAGTCGTCCGCCGATGCCGTCCTGGCGCACCGCGGCACGGGCGGCCTCGGCGAGGTCGAGCAGGCGCCCGGCATAGCCCAGCAGCGCATCGCCGGCCGCAGTCAGACGCAGTACGCGCCCCTCGCGTTCGAACAGCGCCACGCCCAGCGAGGTTTCCAACTGGCGGATGCGCGCGGTGATGCTCGATTGCGCGCGGTGCAGGCGCAACGCCGCGCGGCCGATTCCGCCGGCGTCGACCACGGCTTGAAAGGCTTCCAGTTCACGCAAATCCATGATCGCTTTTTCCGATGTGTACGCTCTGAATTATTCGCTTTTATAGCTGAATTCTGGCACCTAATATGGTGTCAACCCTAAAAGACATCGGGTCAAAGAAAGGAAGCAGCCATGCCAACATCGCAGATGCTGTCGCGAACCTACGGCCGCGGCGCAGCCGACCGTCGAATCGAGGCGCGTGAGCCATCCCTTGAGGGCGCGCGTGCCGCGCTCGAATGTTTCTACTTCGCCTTCAACCAGCGCTCGCTGGACGCATTGGAGGCCGTATGGGCGCCAGGTACGCTGATCTCGCTGGACAATCCGCTGGGCGGGATCATGCGCGGGCTCGACGACATCCGCGCGCTGTACCGGCGCATCTTCAGCGGCCCCGCGCAGGTGTGGGTGGAGCTCCACGATGTCGTCGAATATGTGGGCGATGACACCGTCGTGTTCGCGGGTCGCGAGCGAGGCGAATTCACGCGTGACGGTCGCACGGTACCCCTGGCGATACGAACCAGTCGCGTGTTCCAGTATTTCGGTGGCCCACTCGGCTGGCGGCAGGTACACCATCATGGATCGATCGATGACCCCGAGGCGTTGGCGCGGTACCAGCAGGCTGTCCGGGGGGCATGATCGACGCGCGTGCACCTTGACTCCGCCCTGGCAATGAGCGGACCAACCAACGGGTTGCGGCGACGGTCCGCTGCGCGGCACGCCGCTGAACCAGAGCATTCTGCAATTCCCCTGTGGACACCTCCATGAACACCCCTCTGCGCAATGCCCTGACCGGCATGACCGTGCTCGCCATCGGCATCGGCATCGGCCGGTTTCTGCTCACGCCGCTGCTGCCGATCATGCAGGCCGATGCCGGGCTGAGTCTGGTCGGGGGCGGCTGGCTGGCCTCGGTGAACAATATCGGCTATCTGGCCGGGGCCTTGCTGTGCACCGTGGTGGCCTTGCCGCAGCGGCAGGTGCTGCGCTGGGGACTGGTGGCGATTGCGCTGTCCACCGCGGGCATGGGACTTGCCCATGGCATGGTGCCGTGGCTGGCCTGGCGCCTGCTGGCAGGCGTCGCGGCGGCGGTGCTGATGGTGCACGGCATCGCCTGGAGCATGCGTCGCGTATCCGCACCGGTGGCGCATCCTCTGCTCGAAGCACTGGTGTTCACCGGCCCCGGCGTCGGCATCGTGGCGAGCGGCGTGGTGGTGGCTGGATTGCAGCCCCTCAGGGTGGGTTCGGCGGCGAGCTGGATCGGCTTCGGTCTGGCCTGCGCCGGGGTGATGGCGCTGCTCTGGCGCACGCTGGGCCATGCGCCCGAAGCAACCTCGGCACAGGCCGACGCGGCAAGCCCGGCGCAGCCCATGGGGCCGGCCTGGGCACTGATCGCCGCCTATGGCCTGTTCGGTTTTGGCTATGTCATCCCCGCCACCTTTCTGCCGGTCATCGCCGGCGAGCATCTGCACCTGCCCGCGCTGCGCGAGTGGTTCTGGCCGCTGTACGGTGCGGCGACCGTCGTTCTGACCCTGCTGTTACCGCGCCTTCTGCGGCACATCGACAACCGCTCCGTTCTGGCGGGTGCTTTTGTTGCGATGATTGCGGGCACCACGCTGATTCTGGTCTGGCCGAGCATTCTCGGCCTTGCGCTGGCGACCGTGTTGACCGGCAGCATGCTCATGCCCATCCCCATGGTGGTGATGCGCGAGGCGCGGCTGCTGATGCCGCATGACCACACCCGCCTAGTCGCCGCGCTGACCGCCGCGTTCGGCGTCGGGCAGATCGTCGGGCCGCTGACGGCGGCATGGCTGGCTGCGCGGCAGCACAGCTTCGATGCGCCGCTGTTGCTGGCGGCGCTGGCGCTCCTCGTCGCGGCCACTCTTGCCCTGGTGCGGACGCGCGGTGCCAGGATTCCCACGGCCCGCAGTGTGGGCGAGTAACAGACTCCTGCTGCCGTCGATGCGTGAGCGCCGGCGGCGGTCAGCGCGGTGACTCGGGTCGGGCGCCCGCTCGATGCGTCGACACGGATTCGGCGTCGCCTGGCCAGGTGATTCCAAGCCAGTCGCGCAACCCGCGCCCGCCTGTTTCCGTCACGCTCACCGCGCGGCTGTCGAGGTGATGCCGCACCCAGCCGAGTTCCAGGCATCGGCGATAGATCGCCACGCCAACGGGGCCGCTCAAATGATGGCGGCGCTCGCTCCAGTCGATGCAGGTCTTGCTCACCGGCTGGTGGCGCAGGGCGCGCGTGTCGAGGCCGAAGTCTTCCAGCAAGTGGATGCCACTGGGGCTGAAGCGGGCGAGGTCGTCTTCGATGTGCAGGCCGTCACGCGCGATCAGCGCATCGCAGATCGAAACCCCCAGTCGTCCGGCGAGGTGGCTGTAGCAGGTGCGCCCGGCCTGCAGCAGCGGATCGACGCGCGAGCTTGCCGCGCGCGCCGGGTTCTGCGCCGCCACCAGCATCAACGATTCCAGCAGCGCCGCCACCTGCGCCGAGGCCAGCCGGTAGTAGCGGTGGCGGCCCTGCTGCTTCGCCTCCAGCAGACCCGCCTCGCGCAGCGCGCCGAGATGCCCGCTGGCGGTGGCCGCGCTCACCCCGGCACAGGCCGCCAATTCGCCCGCAGGCAGCGCCCGGCCATCGCCCAACGCCAGCAGCATGCTGGCGCGCGCGGGTTCGCCCACCAGCGCGGCGATGCGGGCGATGTCGATGTCGTGGGTCATGGTGAGTTTCCGGTTTTGCGGCTTGCTGGAGCGCGATTGTGAGCGCAGCACGCAGCCCATGCTTCGGTCTGCGCCGAAGCGTGACGATGCACGCACCGCGACGATGACGGCATCGCCACTCGATTCCGATGCCATGACCAACGCCCATGCTGCACCCACCGATCGCCGCGTCATCCTGCTCATTCTCTGTCTCGCGGTGCTCATCGCCCAGGTGGATACCTCGGTGGTCAACCTCGCGGTGCATGCGATTGGCGTCGGCTTACATGCGCCGCTGCCCGCGCTGCAATGGGTGTTGGACGGCTACAACCTGAGCTACGCCGCGCTGCTGATGACCGGTGGCACCCTGGCCGATCTGCTCGGGCGGCGGCGCGTGCTGATGGCCGGTGCGGCGGTGTTCGTGCTGGGTTCCTTGCTCGCCGGCCTGGCGCCCAATATCACCGCGCTGATTGCCGGACGCGTGCTGGCGGGCATCGGCGCGGCCATGCTGCTGCCCGCCAGCCTGGCGCTGATCCGCGTGATCTGGGACGACCCGCACGAGCGCGCCCATGCCATCGGCGTGTGGGCCGGGACCAATGGCGCGGCGCTGGCCATCGGCCCGACGCTGGGCGGCTGGCTGATCCAGACGGTGGGCTGGCGCAGCGTGTTTCTGCTGATCGTGCCCATCGGCCTGGCGGTGCTGCTGTGGGCGCCGCGCGCCATCCCCGAGTCGCGCGATGCGCAGGGGCGGCGCGTCGATCTGCCGGGGCAGTTGTTCGGCGGCCTCGCGCTGGCCGCGCTGGCGGTGGCCGCCATCGTGCACCGTCTGCTGCTGCCCGCCGTGGCGGTGGCACTGCTGGCTGCGCTGTTGTTCGTGCGCGCCGAACGGCGTGCGGGAACGGGCGCGATGATTCCGCTGCCGCTGTTGCGCAACGCACGGCTGGCCGCGGTGAACGGCGTGGCCGCGGCGATGACCTTCGGTATGTACGGCGTGCTGTTCCTGCTGCCGCTGAACTGGCTGCGCGCAAACGTGCTCGACGCCACCGGCGCGGGACTGGCGCTGCTGCCGATGTCGCTGGCCTTCGTTGCGCTGTCGCACCGCTCCGGGCCGTGGAGCGTGCGTTACGGCATGCGGCGGCTGATGGTGGGCGGCATGGCGCTGATCGGCGCGGGCATCGCCGTGCTGGCGTGTTCACACGCGGGACAAAACCTGTGGCTGGCCGAAACCGGCCTGTTGCTCACCGGCGTGGGCATGGCGCTGAACACCGGCCCGGTGCTGGCCAGCGCCGTGGCGGCGGTGGAGCCCGCCCGCGCCGGCACCGCCTCGGCCATGATCAACACCGCACGCATGGTCGGCGCCACGCTGGGCGTGGGCGTGCTGGGCAGCGTGTTCGCGGCGGGCGGCAGTCCGCCCGCAGGCTTCACGCTGGCGATGGGTCTCGGCGTCGTCGTGGTGTTCGCGGGCGCGGTGCTGGCGTTGCGAAAGTCAGATAGGTAAGCCCAAGTATCCGAATACCGCGCGCGCCACCCGTTCCCTCAGAGCGTCTTGATCGGTTTCACCTGCGAGACCCGCTGCGTCGATCATGCCCTTGGCCATCGCCACCACGTCGCCTGCCTCGACATCAGTTCTGCCATATCGCTTCAACAAGCCCGCTACACGCGCCACGATGCTTCTCGCCAGATCGCTGGTCTCTTGGTTCATGGGAAGGATCGTTTCGACATACTCCAACACTCTTGCCAATCGCGCGCGTTGCAACTGGTGCTCCACGGCGACACGAACGAGTGCATGCAGATCGTCCGCCAATGACGCCCCAGGGTTGGATGACAAGTGCGCGATGGCCCGCAGCAACTGCTCGCGTTCTCGGCGCAGGAGTTCCGCCAGGATGGATTCCTTCCCTGGGTAGTACTGATACAGCGAACCGATGCTGACTCCAGCTCGCATGGCCACCGCATTGGTCGTCAAGGCATCGAGTCCAGCGCTCTCCAGAATGCGAGCAGCGGCCTCCACGATGGCATCGACCATCGCCTTGGAACGATGCTGTGCCGGGCGTTTACGCGGGGTGAGTGACATGGGCAGGAAGCGAGTAGCCAATGGGAGCGTCTGATCGCATGATTTCCCCTGTCGATTCACTCAGGAGAACATCGATGACCAAACCTCAGACCTATTCTTTTTTCATGCTGCTCAAAGCCACCCGACCTTGGCTGGACAAGGCACCGCCCGAACGATTTGCCTACGTCAAGGACATTGTGAATCCGATTCTCGAGGCCCATCCCGCAGTTTCCATGCGATTCTTCGACTCGGAGTCTTACTCTGCGAAGGTGTCGGATGTGGCGCTCTGGGAGACGCCCGATCTGGTGGCGTATCAACAGGTGATCAGGAAGCTGCGCGATACCCTGTTCTGGAATTACTACTTCGAAGTACTAGACATTATTCCGGCCGTCGAGGAAGGATATGCGGCTTACTACGACATGGCGCCGTTGACGGCCCGGCAGTGAATTCAATGGCCAGCGGGCGGCATGCGTTTCGATGCCGCCTCTTGTCTGCCGTTTCTCTGTCATTTCTGTCAGCTTCACGGGCTCTCCAAACCGACCCTTGCGACCGGAAGAGGGGAGCCAACCCGGCCGTAATCGGCCATCTCGATATGTGCCTCCCCCCACGCCTTCAGCGCCGCCATCACCGGTTGCAGGCTGCGGCCGCGCGCGGTGAGGCTGTATTCGACCTTGGGCGGCACCTGCGCATACACCTTGCGCGCGATCAGGCCGTCGGTCTCCAGCTCGCGCAACTGGTTGGTCAGCATGCGCTGGGTGACGTTGGGCAGACGGCGGCGCAGCTCATTGAAGCGCAGCGTGCCGTCCAGCAAGTGGTGCAGCACCACGCCCTTCCACTTGCCGTCGATCAGGCTAAGCGTGGCTTCCACCACGCAGCCAGGGCTGCAATCCAGGCGGCGATGGCGCATGCGCGGCATACAGTATCCTTTTCAACACTATGTGCACAATATGTGCGTACTTGTTCAACAGCATGGTAAGCACTACGGTTCTCCTGCGCAATTCGCCGCATTCAAACCAGGAGAAACCCATGCGTGCCATCGGCTATCAAACCCCGCTGCCCATCGACGCTGCCACGTCGCTCGTCGACATCGAACTGCACGGCCTCCAGCCGAGCGGCCACGATGTGCTGGTGGCCGTCGAAGCCATTTCAGTGAACCCCGTCGACGTGAAAGTGCGCGCCAGCAGCGCACCACCCGCGGGCGAGTGGAAGGTGCTGGGCTGGGACGCCGCGGGCACCGTGCTGGCCACCGGCCCCGAGGCCACGCGCTTGCGCCCCGGCGACCGCGTGTACTACGCGGGCGACATCACCCGGCCCGGCACCTACGCCGCGCTGCATTGCGTGGACGAACGCCTCGTCGGCCACATGCCCGCCAGCCTCGACTTCGCCCAAGCCGCGGCGCTGCCGCTGACCGCCATCACCGCGTGGGAGGCGCTGTTCGACCGGCTGGACGTGCGTCGCCCCGTGCCCGGCGCCGCGTCCGCGCTGCTCATCATCGGCGGCGCGGGCGGGGTGGGCTCCATCGCCACGCAACTTGCGCGGCAACTGACCGGACTCACCGTCATCGCCACCGCCTCGCGTCCCGAAACGCGCGACTGGGTGCAGCGCATGGGCGCCCATCACATCCTCGATCACAGCCAGCCGCTGGCACCGCAGCTGCAGGCCCTCGGCCTGGGCGCACCCGCCTTCGTGTTCAGCACCACGCAAACCGCGCGGCACCTGGCCGACATCGCCGAACTGATCGCGCCGCAAGGCCGCTTCGCGCTGATCGACGACCCCAAGCAGCTCGACATCATGGCGTTCAAGCGCAAGAGCGTGTCCGTCCACTGGGAGTTCATGTTCACCCGCTCGATGTTCGCCACCGCGGACTTGGCTGAGCAGGGCCGCCTGCTCGACGAGGTGGCGCGGCGGGTGGATGCAGGCCAGCTCAAGACCACGCTCAACACCCGCCTCGGCCCGATCGACGCCGCCACCCTCAAGCGCGCGCACGCGCTGGTGGAGACGGGCAGCAGCATCGGCAAGGTGGTGGTGGAGGGCTGGGAGTGATCGCAACAGCGTGACGGGGCCTGGGTGAAGAGTTGCCGCAACGCAAGGCGAACGCGTTGGACGCACAGCGCGATCAGATGTCGCGAGTCGAAGACCGCCCATGGTCGTCATGCCGAAGTCGATGTGTGGCCCGCCTCGATCAACGTTGGCCCGGCTCAAGCTCGGGGCTGCTCTGAAAAGCTTCACCCAGGTAACCCATGACTGCCCGCACGGTCTCCGAACGCCTGAGATCCCGGTGAGTGACCAGCCAGATGTCGCGCGAGAAAGGAGCGCCCGATTCATCGAGTCTGACCAATTGCTTGTCGGCATCACCAAGAAAGCAAGGCAAGCCTGCGACACCAGCGCCTGCGCGAGCTGCGATGAAATGGCCACTGATGTCGCTCAGCTCGCAACTCACGGGACGTTGCCCGGCGATGTTTAGCAGCCATTTCTGCTGGGGCATGTCAGCAAATTGCTCGTCGTAGGCGATGAAGGTCCAGTGGCTGGGATCGTGCAAGGCCGGGTAATGGTGGCTGGCATACAGCGCGAACCGCATGCGGCCGATACGGCGGACGACATTACTGGATTCCTTCGGGCGTATCAGCCGCAATGCCACATCTGCTTCCCGGCGGCTCAGTGACACTTGGCGCGCTTCAGCAGTGACGGAAAGTTGGATGCCTGGATAAGTCGTCTGGAAATCCGCCATGCGGGTTGCCAGAAAATGCGTAGCCAACACGGGCGGCGCGCTGAGCGTGACCTTGCCACTCAAGGGTGCTTGAGTCGCACGGGTATGCCGTTCGATGGCGAAGGCAGTGCTTTCCATGGCCTTGGCCTGCTCAAAAACCTGAATGCCGACCGGCGTCAGGCGACAGGCACGCGGCAGACGCTCGACCAAGACGACTTGCAATTCGTCCTCCAGTGCCACCAGCCGCCGGCTGACAGTGGCGTGGTCCACCCGAAGTGACCGCGCCGCGCCAGACAGTGTTCCAGCGTTGCCCACGGCAAGGAAATGGCGCAGATTCTCCCAATCGAACATATGTGCGTTTTCTCAAGTTTGAGTTGCAATTTTAGAGAATTTACGCACAGATTGTCGAGGCCTAGCATGCCTCTTGTTCAAGGCTTCGGATGGCTAAAAATGTCTTCTTCGTCTTCCCCACGTGGCACGCTGATTGCGGCTGCGCTTGGCTTCGTCGTGGTGTTGTTGGATGTCAGCGCAGTGAATGTGGCGCTTGGTGCATTGCACCGTGATTTCGCTACCGCCGTGGCGGGGCTGCAATGGCTGCTGCACCAAGGTCTGCAGCCCTCGCACCCACCGTATCTGTCGCCGCAGTTCCCCTGGGGGCGCTACGTGCTCGGTGGCTTGCTGTTCGGCTCGGGTATGGTGCTTGCGCGCGGCTGCCCGCTGCGCACGCTCGTGCTCAGCGCGCAAGGCAGTGTGCCGGCCCTGTTGTCGCTGGGCGCGATGAGCGTCGCCGCCTTCGCGATGACCAGCGGCTTCGTGTTCAACGACTGGATCGCGCCTTGGATCCTGCGGCTCAACCTGGACCTGGGCCGCTGGGGATGGCAGAGCCAGGGACTCGATGCGCTGCTGGGCCTGCATGGCGGGCAGGCCCGCGCGCTGCTCG
>NZ_MEGQ01000076.1:0-9621 GCF_001725585.1 Thiomonas sp. SCN 64-16
CCGGTGATTCATGTAGTGGTTGGTTTCAGCGAAAGTTACGCAGAATGCCCGACAGGATCCTCCGTGCTTTCAGTGGCCCGTCAGGACCGGAGGCTGCAACTCGGTACGTGGGCAACGCAACCTCCGCCGGAACTGGCTCCTCGATCAACGGAGCCGGTTGTCGTTAAGCAGCGCGTCAGCCCCTTCTACCAGACTAATCTCGAACTGCTGCTCCGCGCGCAGCGCATCGAGAAGTTAATACTCATTGGCGTATCCACCGAGTTCGTAGTGCTCGCCACCGCCATGGATGCACACGATCGCGACTACCACGTAAGCGTGATCGAGGAAGCTACAGCCGCGCTCGACCCTGTTCGACATGACGCTGCCGTGAAGGTATTGCGTAGCACCGCCGACGTCACCACCCTAGATGGCGCTTTCGCCAACGCCAAATTTTTCAAGGAAATATAACCATGAACCTCAACCAACCCCCGCTCGTGGTAAATCTAGGCTCCGCCGCCGATACCGACCTTTTGGAATGGACGACACACTCGAGCCTCGGGCGCCATGGCGCCCGTATTTTCAGCCTGTTCAAGTGCGAGAGTTCTGGACAACATGTTGCGCTGGTGTCGTGCGCACCTGGCGCGAGTGCAACTACTCACGTCCATCCGGGCCATGAATGCTTCCTTGTGCTGAGTGGCCGTTTCGAAGACGATCACGGTAGTTACGGTCCTGGCGATCTCGTCGTTTATCGCCCCGGCAGTCGGCATGCTTGGCGCTCACCCGAGGGGGCGTTGATCTACGTCGTGTGGGGCGCGCTGCCAATGCCGACTGATGGCGTCCGTGACGATGTAGATGAGGCTGAGCTCCCGATCTACTTGCGTGACATTCCCCCTTCATTCTGACCGGCCGCATTCTCTTCTTAACGGTCGAACCCGCGCTCGTGGGCGCGCAGCTCGCCGGGCGCGATCTGGAGTTTGATGATGTAGGCGAGCTGCGCGACGATGTTTCCACCGACGAAATTACGCCGATCCCGGTGCTCACCTTATTCGATGAGCGACTCGGAGATTTTCCCTACGTCGGCTACGAGACTCGAGGCCAGCGCCCAGTGCCGCAAGGCGCGGTGAAGCAGGGTGGATTTCAAGTCACAGTGGCGGGGCACCGCTATGGCAAAGGCTCCTCCCGTGAACACAGCCCTCTTGCCGAGCGAAGCGCCGGCATCCGTCTCGTGATTGCCAAGAGCTTTGAGCGCATCTACAGGCAGAACGCGGACAATCTGGGGCTGATTACTTCAACCGACTTTGGGCTAGTTGAGAGACTGTGTCGAAGGGAAGCCATCACGTGGGACGAGATCATCGGCTCGCGCGATAGCTTGTCCGCGGAGATACTGAGTGCGGGGGGGTTGTTACGTTATGGTCAGCGCCGATCGTGGGACTTCAGTAGATTTTCCGGAAAGCAAGAACGCGACGCGAGGCCTAAGACCCTGGCACACAAAATTCTTGAACGGAATTTATTGACGACCCCTGGCTGCAGGGATGCTCCCGCGACTGGCCAAGGTTGCTTTGTGCGCACTGACTGGCGCTTTATTCATGAGTATTACACCGGCATGGCATCTCACCTGCTGCGCTCCGCTTTCTGGAATGATCTGGAAGTCGTGGACGCCCCTTCGCTGCTCACGTTCGAAGATCACCTGTCGTACGCACACCTGAGCGCAGCGCATCGTAGCCCTGAAGCGATGCTCGGAATCTCCACTTTGTGCAAGGCCCATCGCGACTTTGCGCGTGCCCATGGTCTGCGTGAGCACGGTCGCCAAACTGGCGGCGTCGGCTCCGAGGGCATATCACATCCGTTGATGACGGAACGGTACGCCCTGCCTGGGCAACTTGTCGTCGGCACTGATTCCCACACTCCGCACAGTGGTGCGCTTGGCTGCCTGGCATTTGGTGTGGGAACTACCGATATGGCTAACGCCATGGTCACTGGTGCCGTACGGATGATCGTGCCCGACGTGTTAAGGGTTGAGATCGACGGTCAACTTGCCGAAGGTGTGACCGCCAAAGATATCGCATTACGTCTGCTCGCTGATCCCCGCATCCGAGACGGTGCTGGAGTGGGTAAGGTTTTCGAGTTCGCTGGTTCCGTAGTGCGAGCGCTCGATGTGGATGAACGCGCCACACTTACAAATATGACGGCCGAACTGGGCGGCTTCGCCGGTATTGTCGAACCCGACGAGCAGACCTGCAGATTTCTGCGCGAACGCAGGGACATCGAGTTCACCGTCGAGCCTTGGATGAGGAGCGACGCACTGGCGCACTATGCCGACATTCTGCGATTCGATTGCTCCGATTTGTCGCCAATGGTGGCTTTGCCCGGAGACCCGGGCAATGGAATCCCGCTGAATGACCTGATTGAGCGTCCTTCTGTCGATATCGCTTACGGTGGCTCTTGCACGGCTGGCAAGCGGTCGGACTTCGACCAATACCATGATGTTTTGTCCTGGGCGGTGACGCAAGGGCTGCGAGTCGCACGCAATGTGAAGCTATATCTGCAGTTCGGTACCGAGGACGTTGCGCGGTATTGCGAACGGATGGGGTATCTCTCAGCCTTTGAGCGGGTGGGGGCTGAACTGCTCCAACCGAGTTGTGGCGCTTGCGCCAACTGCGGCCCTGGCGCATCGGAATCGGCTAACGACGTGACGGTCAGCGCGATCAACCGGAATTTCCCGGGCAGATCTGGCCCAGGCAAGGTCTGGCTCGCCAACCCATACACCGTTGCAGCCAGCGCAATCGCCGGTCGGCTGGTGTCATTCGACGAATTGAGACGACTCGGAGGCGAAGAAAATGCCGCAAAGGCAGATTGGCGTTTTCGGAACCACCAAAGTCTCTGCGTTTATTTGTACGGTAGTTCCGCGCCCTAGTCATCATGGTCGCCAGCGAATCGGCAGGAATCGACCATGACGACTGGGGAGGGTTTACACATCGCCGGCATGCCGCTTAACCTCACCCCAGCCTGAGCATCCGACAAACATCGGATGATGAAACTTTTAGTCTGACCGCAGACAAGCGGCAGAGTGCCCTAATCATTCGTGCGGCAGTTCCGCGGCGATACCCCGTAGCGCTCCTTGAACAGCCTGCTGAAATGTGCGGGATCCTTGAAGCCGCATTGATAGGCGATGGAGGCGATGGCCTGCTCCCGGTAGGCCTCGCATTGCAGCATCGCTTGCGCGGCCTCGAGACGCTTGGCCAGCACGATCCGCGAGAAGCGCAGTCCTCGCTGGGCGAACAGCCGGTGCAGATAGCGTTCTGACACGCCGATCGCTTGCGCGCAGGCCACGGCGGACAGAACGTCCGCGTCGTACAAATGCTGCTCAACGTAGTCGAGCGCCTGTTGCCAGCGCAGTTCATTTCCGGCTCGGATGGCGGGCGCTGGCGCTGAATCACCGTGATAGGCGGCTGCCAACAGCCACGGCAGCGCAAAGGACATGTAGAAATCGGCGGTACCGCAGGAGCCATCCATGGCCATGCCAGAGAGAGCCCGGCGGACTGTCTCCGCAGGCAGAGCGGCGCCGCGCGCGATCCGCGGCGCAAGGGGGCGGTACCTCGCGTGGTCCACACGATTTAGGCGCATGGCCGTTGCTGGTAGCCGTATGGCGTAGAAACTGCCGGGCGTCTTGAACACGACACGCGATGGCTCGGCAAGATTGCGGAACGAGATGTCCCCGGCGCCGAAGGACAGGCGCGTGCCGTTCTGCTCAATGAATCCGTCGCCTTCGATAACGACGTGAGCGACGACCGATGCGCGTACCTCGGCAGATAGCGTACCGAGATCGGGAACCGCGTGGTTGATCGACTGCGGGCGAACCGATAGCTGGGCCAACCACAGTCTGTTGAACTTCGCATGCTGCTCCAGGCGGCCGCCGGGTCCGCCGTCATCGAGGATGACTTGGCCTGGCACGAAGCGCTCTGCCAACAGCTGCGCCCATGCGTGCGCCGACTTCCCCTGCGTCTGGTTTCCCACGTGTTCATCTCCTTCCAACGATTCGGTTCATGTGGCGGCAAGCTCGTCGACTGGTGCTTCTTAGACTGTTTGTAACCCGTTTTCATCCCAAAGGAGAGAGAAACCATGTCCGCCATCTTGACCGATTTCCATGCTTCCGTGTTTCCTGTGCCTCCCGTTCAGCCTGATGCTGGATTGGATGATTTGCTGAAATTGCGCACCGCGCTGGTCCTGGAGCATCCTCTTAATCAAGCGGTCGAGCGCGCCACGGGAAAGCTGTTCTTGATGTTCGAGTTGTACGCCGATTTCGTGTTCGACTTTACCGAGTACGTCTGCCGATTATTCATGGCGTTGCGGGATGAGGATATGAAATCCGTGATCTATGAGAATCTGATCGATGAGCTTGGTCTTGGTTCGGCGAAGCCAAGTTCCTGGAAGACACAGCATGGGGAACTCTACCGCCAGTTCATCCACAGCCTGCGCCTGATCGAATCTTACCGGGCGATGGGCATCGGACAGCGCATTGTCACGATCGAGCGCGCATCGAAAGCCATCTCCAGACGCTTTTACGACGCACACGCGGCGATCATCGCCGATGGTGATGACCGGCAAAGCTTTGCCGCGTTCTCAACCATCGAGTGCTGGGTCTGCGACTTGTATGCCTTCTGGAGGCGATCCCTTAAGGGCATGGGCTGCAGCTACGAGAGCCTGGACATGCGGACCATCGATCTGCATTGCATCTGTGACGCCGAACACAGCACCGCGCTTGATAGTCCTCTGCGGAGAAAGCTGTCGCAGAGCGCCGACGCGCTGCATCGAGTCAGGAAGGGAGTCGTGCGCGGTATGGTGGCTTCCGAACAACTGTTCTCTGATATTCACCGGGAACTGGCATGACGGTTTCGACCCGTTGCGAGAACGCCCCCCGGCGATGGCCCCTAATCCTACTGCTGGCGCCGTTCCAGTTCATCTTCGGGCTGATCTATTCCTGGGGCGCCATTTCGCCCGCCATCCATGCCCAAAGCGGCTGGCCTCGGGCGACTCTCGACCTGGCGTTCTCGCTGACGCCTCTCGCGTTGCTTCCGGCTGTTGTCCTGGCCGGCCATGGGCTGCGGCGGATGTCGCCCAGGGCGATGCTGGCGGTGGCGCTCGGCTGCTTCACGATCGGTGGCGCGGTCGGTTTGGTGTTCGGGGATTCGCTGCCGTTCATGCTGGGCTACAGCATCGTGGCCCTGGGGATTGGCGCCGGGTTGTCCACGGCGGCCTGCATCGCCGTCGTCGCGCGCCTGTACCCACAACGCCGGGGTGTGCTGGGCGGCGCACTGCTGGCGCTGTACGGCATGTCGTCGGTGGTAAGCGCGCCCTTGTTCGAGTCGCTCAATGGTCACTTTGGCTGGCGCGCGGCGCTGGCTTTGCTGCTCGGCCTGTATGCCGCACTGGGCTGGCTGGCCTGGGCCGGCCTCCCGGTTCTGCCTGCGCAGGACGTGCACTTGGCCCCGCGTATCGGAATGCGGACCATGCTGGGCCATCGGTCGATGCGCTGGGCACTGGGTCTGGTGTTGATCGCCGCCCCTCTGGGGTCGGCGTCATTCGCGACGGTTGGACATCTCACCCGCCAACTTGGCTTCGGCTCGAGCTTCGCCCTCGTTGCGGTCGCTGCCATGGCGATCGGCAACGGCCTGGGGCGGTTGGGCTTCGGCGCCTTGGCCGACGTCCGGGGCGGACGCTTCAGCCGCAAGGTGGTGCTGGCCGTCAACGCCCTGGCTGCGGCGATCCTGCTGGCCGTGCTGCATGGCCTGGACGCGAGGGCGTTCGCCCTGTATCCCTTGCTCATGGGCCTGGCCTTCGGCGGCATGGCAGGCAAGCTGCCGGCGCTGGCCGCACATGTCGTCAAGGATGGCCATGCCGAGACGGCGTTCGGCTTGCTGTTCGGCGCCTTCGCATTGGCCAGTTTCCTGGGGCCGCTGGCCAGCGCTGCATTCGGTACGCGCGAGGCACTGGAAGGTTTCGCCGTCTGTGCGATCGCAGGCTGGTTGTCGGCGCTCGTCGCTCCTTGAACTGGAGGTGAACGCAGTATCCAGGCCGGTGGTGCGAAGGCCAAGGCGTGCCGCATGGGGATTTAGCGACCACGCGGCTGAAGCAAATCTACGGAAATCCCGCACAATTTAGCCATGCGCACGGTCATCGAAACTCCGACGTTCCAGAAGCAGGCCAATCGCATCTGGGCCGACGAGGAGAGGCTGCAGTTCATCACCTGCATCGCTGAGCATGCTGACGCGGGCGACGTGATTCCGGGGGCGGATGGAGCCCGCAAGGTACGCTGCAAGCGCGCAGGCAGCGACAAGTCCGGCGGGGTGCGCGTGATCTACTTGAACCTGACCGACGAGGAGGCCGTGCTGCTGGTGGCGCTATGCGCAAAAACGGATCAGGACAACATGCTTCCCAAGGACATCCGAAAGGTGGTGTGACATGGACGTGTACAAGATCGCCAAGGCTATCGAGTCCGACGCGGGAGAGCCGCTGCCGGATCTGCGTCAGGCGCTGGACGAGGCGCGGGCGCGGGCGGGGCGCGTGACGACTCCCGAGCAGATTCTTGTGCGCAAGGCCCGAGAGGCGTCGGGATTGACGCAGGCAGCGTTCGCGGAACGCATCTCGACACCAGTCGCCACCTTGCGTGACTGGGAGCAGGGCCGTTTCGCTCCGCCCGGCGGCGTGCTGTGCTTGCTGCGCCTCATCGCCCGTCACCCGGACTTGACGCAAGAACTTGCCGCCTGAAGAGGCAAAGAAGGCAAAGGGGGCGCTTGAAGAATGCCTCTGAGTGCGCATCACATGGTTCTAAATTGGGTATCGACCAAGGACAACATCGCAGCCGCGAAGGTGGCGGCGACGGGATCCAGATTCGCCTCGATCATTCGGAGTAATGCATGGCGAGAAATGTGCTGCGACACGAGCTGGGGGCTGGAGAATCAGATGCCGGCCACGACTGAAGGAGATCGGAGATTTTGGCGACAAACAGAAAAGAGCCCTTGACCAAGCACGCCTGGCAGTTCGCACCGAGGTTTCGCCGTGGCGCGTTCGGCTGGCGGTCGGATCTGCCGATCCAGCGGATCAAGGAAGCGGTCTCCGAGATCAAGGCGGTGGGCCGCAAGGAGCCTGTTCTTGCCGCGGAAGGCGTCATCATCCTGCTGGAAAAACTCTCTCCCGCATTGGAGCAGGTGGACAGTTCTTCGGGGGCGATCGGATCGGCGGTGAACAAGGCTATCGACACCCTGGTGCCGATCATCGCTGCAGCAACTGTGGATGTCGGTGTGCGGCAGCGTTGGCTGCAGCGACTATGGGCCGCCGTCGAGAATGACGGCATGTCCTACATCGAAGCCCTGGGTGAACTCTGGGGTGATCTGTGCGTCACGCCCGAGATCGCGGTGGCCTGGGCGGACGAGTTCCTGCCGGGTCTGGAGTCGGCCTGGGGATCACCTCGAAGTGAGCATCGGTACTACGGCGGCACCGCCGCCTGTCTTGCCTGCCTGTACGCCGCAGGGCGCTACGAGCAACTTCTGGCGCTCCTCGAGAAAGCCCCGTTCAAGTGGTGGCGCGACCGGCGTTGGGGTGTGAAGGCATTGGTGGCCATGGGCAAGCGTGCCGAGGCCTTGCGCTATGCCGAGGCATCGCGGGGACTCAATGACCCTGTCTGGCAGATCGCCCTGGCGTGCGAAACGATCTTGCTGGAATCGGGTCTCGCGGAAGAGGCCTACAAGCGCTTTGCGATCGAGGCGAATCAAGGCACAACCTATCTGGCGACATTTCGGGCGATCGCCAGGAAGTACCCGGGAATTCCGAAGGAAACGATCCTGCGCGATCTCGTTGCCAGCACGCCGGGCAACGAGGGCAAGTGGTTCGCCGCGGCCAAAGATACGGGGCTATTCGATATGGCGGTCGAGTTGGCCAGGCACTGGTCGGCTGACCCGCGCACCCTGACGCGTGCCGCCCGTGACTATGCGGAAATGCAGCCTGGGTTCGCGCTCGCCGTCGGTCTGGCGGCATTGCACTGGATGGCGCTCGGTTATGGATACGACATCACCGGAGGTGATGTGCTTGATGCCTACACGGCGGCGTTGCGGGCTGCACCGGCAGCGGGCGTTGCGGTCGACCAAGTGCAAGCGCAGGTCCGTAATCTGATCGCGGCGGCGCATCCTGGGAGCAAGTTGTTGGAGACAATGCTCGGGCAGCGCGTGGGTAGGTAGTCTGGCATCTGAATGTCCAAATTACCCGCTGGGGGTCGAACGGAACGAGCTGCTGAGCCGCACCGCTTTGTGTGCCTCAGCATCCAGGGGAGGGAATGTGCGAGTGTTGATTGACAAAAACGCAACTACAATAGCGGCATGACAACCAACTTGCGCTTTGAGTGGGATGAGGCCAAGAACCGCGCCAATCAACGCAAGCATGGGGTGAGCTTTGAAGAGGCTGTTCACGTCTTCCACGACCCACTGCAGGTTTCCATCCAGGATCGCATTGAAGGCGGCGAGCAACGCTGGCAGACCTTCGGTCTGGTCAGTGGTGTGGTTCTGCTGATGGTGGCGCATGCCGTGCGCGAGGACGATGAAAACGGCCACGCCATCGAGGTCATCCGTATCATCTCGGCGCGTCGCGCCGACCGCATGGAAAGGCAACGCTATGAAGAGCAAAATCGTTAGGCACACTCCGGACTCGCTGCCGCCCCTGACGGCGGCACAGCAGGCCCACCTGAAGGCGCTGGCTGCGCAGCCTGACAACGCCATCGATACGAGCGACAGCCCTGCGTTGAGCGCAGCGCAATGGGATACCTCCGTGCGTGGGCGGTTCTATCGACCGATCAAGCAGCAGATCACGGCCCGCATCGATGCCGATGTGCTGGACTGGCTCAAGGGCCAGGGCAAGGGCTACCAATCGCGCATCAATGCCATCTTGCGCAAAGAAATGCTGGCACACAAGGCTTGAGCGAGCTGCGATTTCAGCACTGGTCAGGTGGGTGCGGTACTACTGGATATGGTACTAATCATGGTATCAATATACTAAGTGCATGATTTTATGAAGAAAATGAATCCCTTCGTCTCCGCCAAGAGATAAGCCTAAGTAATTGATTCACTTAGGCTTTTTTCTTTTCTGCGTTTGCCTGTCATCAAAACCGTCATCAAAGCCGGTGTGATCCAAACGCATCAGCACGCCGCGTGCTGACCCGATGCGCGCAGACCGGGCCGCCCATGCGCCTGCACGCTACCCCAAGCCCCCCTCCTGATCTGCCCCGCATGGTTCCTGGGGGCTGGGCCGCGATCTTCCCTGTGGAGTGATTGAGCGAGTGGATGCAGACGATGAATGCAATAGCAATGAATCATGGTCGCATGCACGGCGCGATTGAGTCGGCTTACGCCGGATTTGCCTTGACTCCGAGATAAAAACTACTTCCATGAATTAATTCTGTCAACAAAACAAGCGTTTGCATGTAAACGCGAGTCATTGCACACTTCCTCAACCCTGAGGAACCCGACATGACCCAAACGCCCACGCAAACCCCGCCCACGCAGACCCTTCTGACCGTCAAGACCGTCCAACAGTGGACCCAACTGTCCAGGACGACCATTTACCGCCTCACCGTCGGCGGCCACCTCCATCCGGTGC
>NZ_MEGQ01000077.1:0-16369 GCF_001725585.1 Thiomonas sp. SCN 64-16
AGACGCCGATCAGCAACAGAATCGGGAACCAGGAAATGAAGATCTGCGTCAGGAACGATTGCTCTTGGCGCGGGGCGCCGACGACATCGACACCGTCTTTCACCAGATCGCCCAACATCCACAGGTCGCCGGGCGAGGTGAGATTGAAACGACGCCCTTCCGTGGTCGTGACGTCCAGAATGCCGCTCTGGTGCACGATGACTTTTTTGATGCGCCCGGCTTTCGCGTCTTGCATGAACTGGGTGTAGCTCACGGCATCTGCGGTCTGCTGGGGACGATCGAACTGCTTGAACACGGTGAACAGTACGAGACCGATCACCAGCCAGATCGCAATTTTGGAAAACCATTGATTATTCAAAACCAACCTCCTGAAACAGGGCAAGCGCAGATGCAAGACATGCAGTGCATTTTAGGCATTTCAAGAGGCAGGGCGCAGCGATTGTGGAAAACCGATCCGACAAAATGGGCTATTGATTCCGTCAATCTGATCGAATTTGACAAATAGCAAGTCTGTCGCGGTGGCTGCAATCATGTTGAGCGCTTACGCAGCCGACTTTTTCAGCGTTCGCGCCAGGATGAAAGTTTCCGCCGATTTGTCTCGCGATGCTTGCGGCTTGACCGCCTTCACCTGCTGGAATACCAGCTTGAAAGCCTTCACGATCTGACTGTAATAACTGCCGTGAAAGGTCTTGATCACCATCGCGCCCTGGGGTTGCAGCCAGCGCTGGGCAAAGTCCAGGGCGAGTTCGCTCAGATGTTCGATTCGGGCCGCATCAGCCGATGGAATGCCGGTGAGATTGGGCGCCATATCGGACAACACCACGTCGACCTTGCGCCCTTCGAGAAGCGCCTCCAACTGGTTCACCACCGCCTCTTCGCGGAAGTCACCCAGCAGAAAATGCACATCGGGCACGGGCTCCATGGGCAACAAATCCAGCGCCAAAATGGTGCCCTGAACCGCGCCGCCACGCATCAGCCGGTTGCGCGCATATTGCGACCACGAGCCCGGCGTGCTGCCCAGATCGACCACGATCTGCCCGGGCCGCAACAGCCCCTCGGCCTCGTCGATTTCCTTGAGCTTGTAGGCGGCGCGGGCTCGATAGCCCTCACGCTGCGCCAGCTTCACATAGGGATCGTTGAGATGATCCTGCAGCCAGGCTTTGCTGAATTTGTTTTTCTTCGCACTCGACATGGGTTCTTCAAGGACAATAGCGGATTAAGACTTCAAAATGCGCTGACAAAGACGACGCGACGCGCTTGGCAATCATGACCCCATTGGAACTCACTCCGCCCTTTCGCAGCAGCCTGCGCGCCCAGGCACATGGGCTCAAACCCGTCGTGATGATCGGCGAGCAAGGGCTCAATCCGGCCAATCTGGCGGAAATCGACGTGGCGCTCAAGGCACACGAACTCATCAAGGTGCGCGTGTTCGGTGACGATGCCGCGGCGCGCCTGTCCATGCAACACACCATCTGCGACACACTGGGCGCCGCTCCTGTGCAGGCGATTGGCAAACTGCTGGTTTTGTACCGGCCACGCCCGAAAGAAACCCGACAGGCGCCTGGAGAAGAAACGCAAGTTGCCAAGCGCGGCAAATCGCCCCGCACCGTCAAAGTGGTCGTGCCTGCCAGCAGCCCGACACACCGAGCCAAGGTCAAGCGCATCACCCTGCTGGGCAATCAGCGCCTTTCGGCCACGGGCAAGGTCAAGCGCGCCAAGCCGCGCCAGACCAGCGTGAAAAAATCGTCTCGCGGCTGAAACGCATTCAAAAGAGGTTTCAGGCCGTTTTGCGGCGTGTTGGCAGCCGCCACACATACGCCGCCACACACAGGGCCTGCAGGGCGAACACCAGACTGGCGATACCGTGCCACATGCCTGCTTGCGGCGAATGGCTATAGGCGGCCTGCAGCAACCGAGGCACTACGCCGAACTCGCCCAGGACGGCAAAAAAAACGCCACCCAGCGGCAGCAGCAGATCAACCGACATCGCCTTTTTGTCGGCAAATCGTTCGAGCGCGGCAATCAGCACGCCGAAAACGATGGCGGCCAGCGCCATGAGGTAGAACATGCGACTGGCCACGGCGGCGGCGATCATTTTCTCGGGCACGGTAGCGAACGCCGTAGGTGCGCCGATAAGGCCGACGGCCACCATGCCGCCCAGCCAGAGCGCGGCGAGAAACCAGCGGGTGCGCAGACTGCTCATCGGTAGTGCACGGCAAGAATTTCGTAGTGGCGCACGCCACCCGGTGCGGCGACCTGGGCCACATCACCCGATTCTTTGCCGATCAGCGCACGCGCGATGGGGGAGTTGATGGAAATGCGTCCCTGCTTGAGATCGGCTTCGTCGTCACCCACGATCTGGTAGGTGATTTCGTCGCCGCTGGATTCGTCGCTCAGTTCCACTGTAGCGCCGAACACCACGCGGCCGTCGGCCTGCAGTTCGCTCGGATCGATGATCTGCGCTGTGCCGAGCTTGCCTTCGATATCGGCAATGCGGCCTTCGATAAAGCCCTGCTTGTCGCGGGCCGCGTCGTATTCGGCGTTTTCAGACAAATCGCCTTGCGCGCGCGCTTCGGCGATGGCCTGGATCACCGCGGGTCGTTCGATGGTCTTGAGACGATGCAGTTCTTGCTTGAGTTGTTCCGCGCCTTTGCGCGTCATGGGGGTCGCCATGATTGGGCCTCCGTTAAACCAGGAAAAAAACGAGCACCGCAGCCTGCGGCGTCGAATCGCCTGGGTGCGGTGCTCAGATGAAACTGATTTTACGCGTTTGCGAATGATTGCAAGGGGTAAACCGCGATTTTCTGCAGTTGTTTCATCCCCTCGACCGCGGCAAGTGCGCCGGAAATGGTGGTGTAGGTCGTAACCCGCGCGGCCAGTGCCGAAGTACGGATGGCGCGCGAGTCGGTGATGGCATTGCGGCGCTCTTCCACCGTGTTGATCACCAGCACGATCTCGTTGCTCTTGAGCATGTCCACGATATTCGGGCGCCCCTCGGTGACCTTGTTGATCACCTGCACTTCCACCCCCGCCTCGGCGATGGCGGCCGCGGTTCCGCGGGTGGCTACTACGCCAAAACCCATGGCCACCAACTGACGCGCGACTTCAACGGCGTCCGGCTTGTCGCTTTGCTTGACCGACAGGAACACCTTGCCACCGGCCTGCGGATCGGGCAAGCGGGTACCGGCCGCGAGCTGCGACTTGACGAAGGCCTCGCCAAAGGTTCGGCCCACACCCATGACTTCGCCCGTCGATTTCATTTCAGGCCCGAGGATGGGATCGACGCCCGGGAATTTATTGAACGGAAACACCGCCTCTTTCACGCAGTAGTAGGGCGGCGTGATTTCCTTGGTGATGCCTTGCTGCGCCAGCGTCTGTCCGGCCATGCAGCGTGCGGCGATTTTGGCGAGTTGCAATCCCGTGGCCTTGGAGACAAAGGGCACGGTGCGGGAAGCCCGCGGGTTCACTTCCAGCAGGAAGATGCGATCTTTGCCGTCGAGTTGCTGAATGGCGAACTGCACATTCATCAGGCCGACGACCTTGAGGCCATGCGCGAGCTTGACGGTCTGCTCCTTGATGCGTGCCACTGTGACCGCTGACAGCGAATATGGCGGCAGCGAGCAGGCCGAGTCGCCGCTGTGCACGCCGGCCTGCTCGATGTGTTCCATCACCCCGCCGATGAACACCTCTGTGCCGTCGCAGATGGCATCGACATCGCATTCGATGGCGTCATTCAAAAAGCGGTCGAGCAGCACCGGAGAATCGTGACTCACCTTCACTGCTTCGCGCATATAGCGCTCGAGGTCGCGCTGTTCATGCACGATTTCCATCGCCCGCCCGCCCAGCACATAGCTGGGGCGCACCACCAGCGGGAAGCCGATCTCCTCGGCCCGCGAGAGCGCCTCGGCTTCCGAGCGCGCGGTGCGGTTGGGCGGCTGCAGCAGGCCGAGCTGCTCGACCAAGTGCTGGAAGCGCTCGCGGTCTTCGGCCATGTCGATCATGTCCGGGCTGGTGCCGATGATAAGCACGCCGTTGGCTTCAAGATCGAGTGCGAGCTTGAGCGGCGTCTGCCCGCCATACTGCACGATCACACCCGTCGGCCGCTCCTTATCGACGACTTCCAGCACGTCTTCCAGCGTGAGCGGCTCGAAATACAGTCGGTCGGAGGTGTCGTAATCGGTCGACACCGTCTCCGGGTTGCAGTTGACCATGATGGTTTCATAGCCATCGGCCCGCATGGCCAGTGCCGCGTGCACGCAGCAATAGTCGAACTCGATGCCCTGGCCGATGCGGTTGGGCCCGCCGCCGAGCACCATGATCTTTTTGCGCGTGGTGGGCGCGGCCTCGCACTCTTCGTCGTAGGACGAGTAGAGATAAGCCGTTTGCGTGCCGAACTCGGCCGCGCAGGTATCGACCCGCTTGAACACCGGCCGCACCTGCAGCGAACGACGGCGGTTGCGCACTGCCGTCTCGGTGGTGTGCAGCAGCTTGGCAAGGCGGCGATCAGAGAAGCCCTTTTGCTTGAGCGCGTAGAGATGCTCGCGATCGAGCTGATCGAGGGTGAAATTGCGCTCCAGCTCCAGCTCGGTCTGCACGATGTCTTGAATCTGCGCCAGAAACCACGGGTCGATACGGGTGAGCTGGTGCACTTCGTCCAGGCTCATGCCCTGCGCGAAGGCGTCGCCGACATACCAGATGCGCTCGGGGCCGGGCTCGCCCAGCTCCTTTTCCAGCACCTCGCGGTCTTGCGTCTTTTCGTTCATGCCATCGACGCCCACTTCGAGCCCGCGCAGCGCCTTCTGGAAACTCTCTTGAAACGTGCGGCCCATGGCCATCACTTCGCCCACCGATTTCATCTGCGTGGTCAGACGTGAGTCGGCTTGCGGGAATTTCTCGAAGGCAAAACGCGGCACCTTGGTGACCACGTAGTCGATGGTCGGCTCGAACGAGGCCGGGGTGACGCCGCCGGTGATGTCGTTGCGCAGTTCGTCGAGGGTGTAGCCGACTGCCAGCTTGGCGGCGATCTTGGCGATCGGAAAGCCCGTGGCCTTGGACGCCAGCGCCGACGAGCGGCTCACTCGCGGATTCATCTCGATGACGATCAGCCGTCCGTCCTTGGGATTCACCGCGAACTGCACATTGGAGCCGCCGGTATCGACCCCGATCTCGCGCAGCACCGCGATGCTGGCGTTGCGCATGATCTGGTATTCCTTGTCGGTCAGCGTCTGCGCCGGGGCGACGGTGATCGAGTCGCCGGTGTGCACGCCCATCGGGTCGAGGTTTTCGATGGAGCAGACGATGATGCAGTTGTCGGCGCTGTCGCGCACCACTTCCATCTCGAACTCTTTCCAGCCGATCAGCGATTCCTCGATCAGCAACTCGTTTGTGGGCGACGCTTCGATGCCGCGCTTGCAGATGGTCTCGAACTCTTCCGGGTTGTAGGCGATGCCGCCGCCGGTGCCGCCCAGGGTGAAACTGGGTCGGATGATGACCGGGAAGCCGATGGTCTTCTGCACGCCCCAAGCTTCTTCGAGGGTATGCGCAATGCCTGAGCGCGCCGAACCCAGGCCGATGCGCGTCATGGCCTGCTTGAACTTCTGACGGTCTTCGGCCATGTCGATGGCCGCGGGCTTGGCGCCGATCAGTTCAACCCCGTACTTGCCCAGCACCCCGTTGCGGTGCAGATCGAGCGCGCAGTTCAGCGCGGTCTGCCCGCCCATGGTCGGCAGGATGGCGTCCGGCCGTTCTTTCTCGATGATGGTCTCGACTACCTGCCAGGTGATGGGCTCGATATAGGTGACATCGGCCGTTTCCGGGTCGGTCATGATGGTCGCCGGATTGCTGTTGACCAGAATGACCTTGTAGCCCTCTTCGCGCAGCGCCTTGCAGGCCTGGGCGCCGGAGTAGTCGAACTCGCAGGCCTGGCCGATGACGATGGGGCCGGCCCCGATGATCAGAATGCTTTTAATGTCGCTGCGCTTGGGCATGGGCGAGTCTCTTTATGCGGTTGAATCAGGTGAAAAATCAGTGTGTTCTTGTGGTAGCCGCCAGCGCCAGTTTCACGCCGAAGCCGAAAAATCCGGTGCCGGTCGCGCCCATCGTCAGCGCGGAAAGGCGTCGGCGGCGGCGGAAGGCGTCCGCCACACGCACGCCGCCAAAGATCAGCACCGACAGATAGAGCAGGCTGAAGAACTGGACAATAAGTCCCAGCAGCAGAAACGACAGCGCCGGATGCGGGTAATGCGGATCGACAAACTGGATGAAAAACGACACAAAAAACAAAATCGCCTTGGGGTTGAGCAGACTGATGAACAAGGCTTTTTGAAACGGGTTTTCCAGCCGCTTTCCGGTCTGCTCAGGGTGGGCGTGGGGCTGCGGTGCCTGGGCATGCAGCCCGGTGTCGGGCGTATGCCAGCGCTTCCAGGCCGCGCGCAGCATATTGATGCCCAGCCAACCCAAATACAGCGCTCCCGCCGCCTGAACCAGGTGATACAGGGCCAGATTGGTTTCCAGCAACGAGGCTGCCCCGGCGGCGGCCAGCACCATCAACACCGTGTCGCCCAGAAACACCCCGAACGCCCCCCGATAGCCTTGGCGCACTCCGCGCTGCGCCGCCACACTCAGCACATAGAGCGAGTTCGGCCCTGGCAGCAGGACGATGAAGATCACCCCGAGCACATAGGTCCACAGATTGACGACGCCGAACATGTGATCCATGGGCAGTCTCAGGCGCGATCCATCAGAGCGACAAAACGGTCGAACAGGTAGCCGATGTCATGCGGCCCGGGACTAGCTTCCGGGTGGCCCTGAAAACAGAAGGCCGGTTTGTTTTTCCAGGCCAGCCCTTGCAGCGTGCCGTCGAACAGCGAGACATGCGTGGTGCGCACGGTGTCGGGCAGGCTGGCCGCGTCCACCGCAAAACCATGGTTCTGGCTGGTGATGGACACGCGGCCGCTATCGAGGTCTTTGACCGGGTGATTGGCGCCGTGATGGCCGAATTTCATCTTGAAGCTCTTGCCGCCAGCGGCCAGCCCCATGATCTGATGGCCGAGGCAAATGCCGAAGGTCGGCATGTCGGCGGCGATGATGCTCTGGGTCGCGGCAATGGCGTAATCGCAGGGTTCGGGGTCGCCCGGGCCGTTGGAGAGGAACACGCCGTTGGGCCGCAGCGCCAGCACGTCAGCGGCAGAGGTTTGCGCGGGCACCACGGTGACGCGGCAGCCGCGTGCCGCCAGCAGGCGCAGGATGTTGAACTTCACGCCGAAGTCGTAGGCCACGACATGACGCAGGGGTTGGGCCATTTCGCCATAACCTCGCTCCAGCGACCAGTCGGTCTGCGTCCACTCGTAGGGTTGCGGCGTGGTGACGACGCGGGCCAGATCCATTCCGGCCAGACCGGCAAAGCCGCGCGCGCCATCGAGCGCCGTCTGAATCACGGTATCGGTGATGTCTTGCCCCGCCTCCAGCCCAATGACGCAGCCGCTCTGCGCGCCCTCGGTGCGCAAGTGGCGCGTCAGCCTGCGGGTGTCGATGCCGGCGATTGCGACCGTCCCGTTTTGGCGCAGATAGGCGTCGAGCGTCTGTTCGCCGCGATAGTTCGACATCTGCAGCGGCAGATCCTTGATGATCAGCCCGGCGGCATGCACCTGGGCCGCTTCCACGTCCTGTGCGTTGGCGCCGACGTTGCCGATATGCGGATAAGTCAGGGTGACGATCTGGCGGCAGTAGCTGGGATCGGTCAGGATTTCCTGATAGCCGGTCATCGCGGTGTTGAACACCACTTCGCCAACCGTTTGCCCACTCGCGCCAATGGAGAGGCCGCGAAAGATCGAGCCGTCGGCGAGAACCAGAACGGCTTTGGGCAGCATGGACAGCATGAGAATTCTCCGGTGAGCGCCCGGATATTGGAATGGATCGCCAGCCTGGCCGACAATCTGGGGCGCGGCGCGCAAATAGCTGTGAGGCCAATTTGCCCGACCATCACGCCCCTTGGGGGTCACCGCAGGGCAGCAACACTTCAGGCGCACAAAATTTGTCAGATTATATTCATGAGGTTTGTCTGCGCAGCGTCTCAAGGAAACGCTGGGCCGCCCAAGTTCGCTTGATCCCCACGTAGGGGCGGGCTGGGCCTAGCCCGGCCCAGGGGCCGCTCAAAGCGCTAGGACACGCCGACTTGTCGTAATGAACACCCTTCCTTCTCTGACGCCCCCGCCTCGGCCCATCCCCCTGCTCGCCCTCGCACTTGGCGTTCTGCTCGCGCACGCCTTGCTGCTCGCCTGGCTGGTGTTCACGCCCGCCCAGGCGCCCAACAAGCCGGAACAGCGGATTGAATGGATCACCTTGCAGAAAGCGCCGCTGCCTGCCGCGCGGCCCCCTGCGCAACCCCAGGCGACAGCGGTCGTGCCGCCACCCGAAAAAACGCAGCCCCCCCCCCCCTTCACCCGCCCCGCTCCGCCGCATCCGACCTCGCAGATTCCAACGATATCCCAGCGCCCGCAGCCGCCGAAGCCAGTCTTGCCACGCGCGAACACGCCGTCGATCGAGCCGACCGCAGCGCCTGCGGTCCCTCCTGCTCCCGACCACTCGGCGAAAACTGCCGCGCCCAGTGCGGCCCCGCAGGTCGCCACGCCTACAGTGGCACCTGGCCCGCTCCATCCCGCGGCGGCGGCCTCCGCTGCGCCCGAGCCCGTCGTGGAGACTGCGGCCTCGTACAAGGCGGAGTATCTCGACAATCCGCCGCCGCCTTATCCCCGGCTGTCGCGCCAATTGGGTGAGGAGGGCACGGCCCTGCTCAAGGTGCAGGTGGGCCCGAATGGGCGCCCGCTGCAGATCAAGCTCATGTCGTCCAGCGGCTATTCGCGGCTGGACGAAGCCGCCGAAACCACCGTGGCGCAATGGCGCTTTGTGGCCGCCACGCGCAACGGTCAGTCGATCACGTCCTGGGTGCTGGTGCCGATCAAGTTCCGCATTTTGAATTGAGACCACCCCGAAAACCTTCGCTTCGCTCGGCTCTCCCCTCAAGGGGCAAGAAGCTCTGGGGCGGCCCGGCGAGCTTCTTGAGATCTCTGCTCACGCCGTTTGCAGCGCCCGACTGAGCAGCAGATCGAAATCCGTCGCCTTACTCAAGGTGCCGAAGCCTCCGCCCCACTCACCCCCGAGCCGGGATGCGCAGAAAGCCTGGGCGATCGGCTCCGGTGCGTGCCGCAGCAGCAAAGCGGCCTGCACGGCCAGCACGAGATCGTGGGTCAGCGCCCGGGCGCGCGATTGCTGCGCGTCGGTATCTCGCAGAGCCGCCGAGAAGCGCTGCAGGAGCGCGTCGAAATGGGCGTTGCGCCCCTGCGCCGGGGCGAGTTCAGCCATCAGGGCGTCGGCGGTGCGCGGGTTTTTGCCCAGAGCGCGCAGCACGTCCAGACACATCACATTGCCCGATCCTTCCCAGATGGAATTCACCGGCATCTCGCGGTAGATGCGCGCCTGCACGTCGTCTTCGACATAGCCGTTGCCGCCCAGCACCTCCATCGCCTCGGCGGCGAGTTCGGCGCCGCGTTTGCAGATGCGAAACTTGCCCGCCGGCGTGAGCAGGCGCCGCAGCAGCAACTGCGCCTCGTCGTGCTGCGAGTCGAAGGCCTGCGCCAGCCGCAGGGCCAGCGCGATGGCGGCTTCGACCTCCAGCGCCATGTCGGCCAGCACATTGCGCATCAGCGGCTGATCGATCAGCGCAGCGCCGAATGCCTGTCGGTGCCGCGCGTAGTGCACCGCCTGGCTCAGGGCCTGGCGCATCAGCCCGGTGGTGCCGAGCACGCAATCCAGCCGGGTATAGGTGCCCATTTCCAGAATGGTCGGCACGCCGCGCCCTTCTTCGCCGAGCAGATGCCCCCAGGCCCCCTGAAATTCCACTTCGGACGAAGCGTTGGAACGGTTGCCCAACTTGTCTTTGAGCCGCTGGATCAGCACCGGGTTCTTGCTGCCGTCCGGCGTCCAGCGGGGCACGAAAAAGCAGCTCAGGCCGCCCGCGGTCTGCGCCAGTACGAGATGGGCATCGCATTGCGGTGCGGAAAAAAACCACTTGTGCCCGGTCAGGCGGTAGCCGCCCGCGCCGTCGGGTTCGGCGCGGGTGGTGTTGCTGCGCAAGTCCGACCCGCCCTGCTTTTCGGTCATGCCCATACCGATCAGGCCGCCGCGTTTTTGCGCCAGCGGCAGATCGCGCGGGTCGTATTCCGGGCGCATCAGCGTGGGCAGCCAGTCGCGCGCCAGCAGGGCGTCGCGCGACATCGCGGGAATCGCGCCGTAGGTCATGGTGGTGGGACACATCGACCCGGCTTCGATCTGCGTTTGCAGAATGAAGCCCGCCGCCCGCGCCACATGCGCCCCCGGCTGCGGCCGCGCCCAAGGGCCGGTGTGCAGGCCGCGCCGGGCGATGTCGCTCATCAGCGCATGCCAGGCCGGGTGAAACTCGATCTGGTCGCGGCGAAAGCCCCTGGCATCGAAAGCGCGCAGAACCGGCGTGTTCTGGTTGGCCAGTCGCCCCTGCTCGTAGCTGGCGGCGGTGCCAAGCTCCGCGCCCTGCCGCGTGAGTTGCTCCTCCGCCCAGCCGCCGCCAGCACGGGCGAGCGCCTCGCGCAGCGCGGGATCGGCGGTGAACAGGTTGTAATCCTGCAAGGGCGGGGCTTGATTGGTCACATCATGGGTGGGCCAGGTCATGGGTGTCTCCGGTTCAGTTTCGCCTGCTCTGCATTGCAGCACCGACCCTCAGTGGCGTGCAAGGAACAGCCCGTTACCATGCTCGGCTATCCGTCCGAGCCTCACCCAGAACACGCTTGCTCCATGTCGCAATCCACACAAGACTTTTCCGATTCAGACACCGGCCCCGGCCGCGGCCTGACCTGGCTGATGTTTGCCGCCCTCGTCGTTCTTTGGCTGGGCACGCTGGGCTGGCGCGATCTGGTTCCGACGGACGAAGGCCGCTACGCCGAAATTCCGCGGGAAATGGTGGTGACGGGCGACTGGGTCACGCCCCGGCTCGACGGTTTCAAATACTTCGAAAAACCGCCGCTGCAATACTGGGCGACTGCGGTGACTTATGAAGTGTTCGGCTTCGGCGAATGGCAGGCGCGTCTGTGGACAGGGCTCACCGGCCTGCTCACGGTGCTGTTCACCGGCTGGGCCGGAACGCGGCTGTTCAACCGGCGCACCGGGGTGTTTGCCGCATGCGTGCTGGCGAGCATGTTTTACTGGAACGCGATGAGCCACATCAACACGCTGGACATGGGCACCGCAGCCACCATGTCCGCGAGTTTGATGGCTTTTCTGCTGGCGCAGCGGCCAGGCGCCAATCGCGCCCAGACCCGTTGGTGGATGTGGGCCTGTTGGGCCTTCATGGCGCTTGCCGTGCTGTCCAAGGGACTGATCGGCATTCTGCTGCCCGGCGCCGCGCTGGTGCTCTACACCCTGATTTACAGCGACTGGAAGCTGTGGACGCGGCTCTACATCGTCAGCGGTCTGCTCATTTTTCTGGCCATTGCCGCGCCCTGGTTCGTCTGGGTGCAGGCGCGTAATCCCGAGTTTTTCGACTACTTTTTCATCTATCAGCAGTTCACCCGATTTCTCACCAGCGAACTCAAACGTCCCGGTCCGTGGTGGTACTTTTTTCCCATCCTGATCCTGGGCGTGCTGCCCTGGCTGGGCAGTCTCGTTCCCGCCCTCTGGCGCGGCGCGGCGCGGCCCGCGCAGCGCGGTGCGGCATTTGGCAGCGCACAGGGGCGCACGCTGCATGCACAAGGCATGCTGGTGATCTGGGCGGTGTTCATTTTTGTGTTTTTCAGCATCTCCAAATCGAAGCTGCCTTCTTACATCCTGCCCATCTTCCCGGCCATTGCACTATTGATCGGCGACTATCTCGACCGGGCGCGGCCCAGAGTGCTGCGCTGGCAGTTTGCTCTGCTGGCGCTGCTCGGGCTGGCGGCGGTGATCGGCTTCACGCAGTTGCACCGATTGGGCAACGCCACCACGCCCGGCGCGCTGTATCAGCAGTTCGGCTGGTGGCTCGAAGGCACCGCAGCGGCGGCGCTGATCAGCGGGCTTGTGGCTTGGCGCTGGGAGGCGCAGGGGCGGCGCACCGCGGCCGTGCTGCTGGTCAGCGTGGCGATGACGCTGGGGTTCTCGCTGGGCATCCAGCAGTTCCAGATTCTGGGCCGCACCGCATCGACCAAGGATGTGGTCCACGCCATCCGGCCCTGGATTCTGCCGGGTCAGCCGTTCTACGCCGTCGGCACTTATGACCAGACCTTGCCCTTTTACCTCGACCGCACCGTCACCTTGGTCGAGTATCAGGGCGAGCTGCATTTCGGCATCACGCAGCAGCCCGGTCTGTGGGTGCCGACCTACGCCGATTTCGCCCGGCGCTGGAACGAGGACAAGCAGCCTCTGGCATTGATGTCGCCGTTCACCCTGCCCGCGCTGCAGGCGCTGCATATGCCGATGACGGTGATCTACCGCGCCCCGCGCTTTATCGTCATCGCCAAACCGGGGCAAGACTACGGCGCGGCCGCCCAATCGGCAGCGGCGCATCTGCCCGCAGATTGGAACGCTGGGCCGTCGCTGGTTTCCCCGCAAGCTGACGCCGGAGCCCAGCGATGAGCGCGGTCGCCTTTGGCCTGGTGCTCACCGGCGTGCTGCTCAACGCGGCGGCGCAGTTGCTCATCAAATCGGGCGCGGAAACCGTGGGGCGCTTCAGCTTCACCGCGAGCAATATCTGGCACGCCGGGCTGCACTTCGCCCTGCAATGGCAGATTCTGCTGGGGTTGACGTTCTACGCGGTCTCCGTCGTAGTGTGGATCCTGGCGCTCACCCGGGTGCAGGTCTCCATCGCCTATCCCATGCTGTCGCTCGGCTATGTGGTGACCGCCTTTGCCGCGTGGTGGCTGTTCGGCGAAGCGCTCACCGCGCAGAAACTCGTCGGCATTGCCGTCATCATCGTGGGCGTCATCATCGTCGCCCGAGCCTGAGTTCCCCCGTATGAATCCGCAAGACATGCTTCCCTTCACCCGCCCGGAAATCGACGAAGACACCATTGCCGGTGTCGTCGAAGTGCTGCGTTCGGGGTGGATCACCACCGGCCCCTGGTGCGCTCGCTTCGAGCAGGCACTGTCCGATTACTTCGGCGGACGCCCGGTACTCGCCTATTCCTCCGGCACCGTCACCATGGAGATCGCGCTCAGGCTGCTGGGCGTCGGCCCGGGCGATGAAGTCATCACCACGCCGCTGTCCTGGGTAGCGACGAGCAATGTGATTCTGGCGGTGGGTGCCACGCCGGTTTTTGTCGACATCGATCCCGCCACCCGCAATATCGACGCCCACCGCATCGAAGCCGCCATCACGGCGCGCACCCGGGCGATCCTGCCCGTTCACCTCGCCGGCTTGCCCGCCGACCTGGAGGCGATATATGACATCGCCGCCCGCCATGGTCTGCGCGTCATCGAAGACGCGGCTCAGGCCATCGGCAGTCTGTGGAAACACCAGCGCATCGGCAGCTTTGGCGACTTTGCCTCGTTCAGCTTCCATCCGAACAAAAACATCACCTCCATCGAGGGCGGCTGTCTAGTGCTTCCTGCCGACGCCGACGTCGATCTGGCCCGCCGCCTGCGCCTGCAAGGTGTGCAGCGCAGCGGTCTGGACGGCATGGACGTCGATGTAGTGGGCGGCAAGTCCAATCTCACCGATGTGGCCGCGCGTGTGGGCTGGGGACAGTTGCAGCACATCGAACGCTTCAACGCCCGCCGCCGAGATCTAGCGCAGCGCTATTTCGCAGCGTTCGATGCGCTGGGCGTCGAGGCCAGGGGCGTGCAACTGCCGCCGCGTGATTTCATTCAGAGCAACTGGCATATGTTCCAGATCGTGCCGCCGCCGCAAGTGCAACGCGCCGCCCTGATGCAGGCGCTCAAAGACCGCGGCATCACCACCGGCGTGCACTATCCGCCCATCCACCTGTTCAGCCTATACCGCAAGCGCGGCTTCCAACCCGGCGACTTTCCACACGCCGAAACCGTGGGCGCTTCCATTCTCACCCTGCCGCTTTTTCCTGGGATGCAAGACAGCGATGTGACCCGGGTAACTGACGCCCTCGACGCCGTGCTGCGACAATTCGGCCTATGACTCTGCATGCTCACCCCGCCGTTTCGGTGGTCGTTCCCGTCTACAACGAAGAGGCCGGACTCGCCGCGCTGTTCGCCCGCCTCTACCCCGCTCTCGATGCGCTGAACGAGCCCTACGAAATTCTGTTCGTCAACGACGGCAGCCGCGACCGCTCGGCCGCGCTGCTGGCCGCGCAGCAACGTCTGCGCCCGGATGTCACCCGCGTGGTGCTGTTCAACGGCAACTATGGTCAGCACATGGCCATCCTCGCGGGTTTCGAGCACACCCGCGCGCCCATCGTCGTCACCCTCGACGCCGACCTGCAGAACCCGCCCGAAGAGATCGGCAAGCTCGTCGCCAAAATGCGCGAGGGCTACGACTATGTCGGCACCATTCGCCGCATGCGCCAGGACAGCCGGTTTCGCCGCTATGCCAGCCGCGCGATGAACTGGACGCGCGAAAAAATCACCAGCGTGCGCATGACCGACCAGGGCTGCATGTTGCGCGCCTACGGCCGCGACGTCGTGGACACGGTGAATCGCTGCACCGAGTCCAACACCTTCGTGCCCGCGCTGGCCTACACCTTCGCGCTCAAACCCACCGAAATCGAAGTGGCGCACGAAGAGCGGCAGGCGGGCGAGTCCAAATACTCACTGTTCAAGCTCATCCGGCTGAACTTCGATCTGGTCACCGGGTTTTCTCTGGTGCCGCTGCAGCTCATGTCTTACTCGGGCATCTTGCTGTCGCTCGCCTCGGGCGCGCTGTTTCTCTACCTCATGGTGCAGCGCTTCGTCGAAGGTGCGCAGGTACAGGGGGTCTTCACCCTGTTCGCCATTACCTTCTTCCTGCTCGGCGTGGTGCTGTTCAGCATCGGCCTGCTGGGGGAATACATCGGCCGCATTTATGAGCAGGTGCGCGGACGTCCGCGTTATCTCGTTCAGGCCGTGTTGCAGGATCTACCCCCCGAGCCCGGCGTGTTCGTGCCGCATATCGCGCAGGCGACCAACGCTGCGCAACAAACCGCCCCGCTGCCGTGAACGCCGTCGTCTTCGCCTATCACAACGTCGGCGTGCGCTGCCTCAAAACGCTGCTCGCGCGGGGTGTGCAGGTGCAACTGGTCGTCACCCACCCGGACAGTCCGACCGAAACCCTGTGGTTCGATCGCGTGGCCGACGTGGCGGCAGAGGCCGGCATTCCCGTGGTCTATGTGGACGACGCGGTTGACGCGGCGCTCATCGACCGGGTCGCGGCGCTTTCGCCCGACTTTCTGTTTTCCTTCTACTTCCGCCGCATGCTGCCCGCGCGGTTGCTGGCCGCCGCAAAAATCGCCGCGCTCAATATGCACGGCTCGCTGCTGCCCAAATACCGCGGCCGGGTTCCGGTGAACTGGGCCGTGCTGCACGGCGAAACCGAGACCGGCGCCACGCTGCATCTGATGGAAGCCAAGCCGGATGCGGGCGACATCGTCGCGCAGCAGGCCGTACCCATCCTGCCTGACGACACCGCCAAGGAGGTGTTCGACAAGCTCACCGTGGCCGCCGAAATCGCGCTGTGGAACGTCCTGCCGCAGTTGATGCGCGGGGAAGTGCCGCGTCGCCGCAACGATCTGTCCGTCGGCAGTTATTTCGGCGGTCGCAAGCCCGAAGACGGTCGCATCGACTGGAACCAGTCAGCGCAATCGGTTTACAACCTCATCCGCGCCGTGGCCCCGCCCTACCCCGGCGCATTTTTCGATCACCTGGGCCGTCGTTTCATCGTGGCGCGCGCCCGCATCGCGTCACCATCACTGCGTGCGCGAATCGCCGACAAAAGTACGGTCGGCCTGCATATCGCAGAGGGGCAACTCCTGGCCCGAACCGGCGATGGCGGCGCACTTCACATTATCGAACTATGGGATGCCGACCAACCTGGCATTGCCCTGAACGATCTACAAATTTCGGAACTCGCAACACAGCAATCATGAAAAAAGTCCTCATCCTCGGCGTCAACGGTTTCATCGGTCATCATCTCTCCATGCGCATCCTCGCCACCACCGACTGGCAGGTGTACGGCATGGACATGAACGCCGACCGCGTGGAAGACCTCACCGCCAACAAGCGCTTCAAATTTTTCGAAGGCGACATCACCATCAACAAGGAGTGGATCGAGTACCACGTGCGCAAATGCGACGTGATCCTGCCCTTGGTGGCCATCGCCACGCCGGCGACTTATGTGAAGGCGCAGGAAGCGGCATTTCCGA
>NZ_MEGQ01000078.1:0-8344 GCF_001725585.1 Thiomonas sp. SCN 64-16
CAACAGGAGTCGGCTTAAGCACAAGGTTTTTGTGTCAGGCAGGCCCGGCTCCCGGGCAGGTTGTTCAACAAATCTCTGGAGATGTACTCATGAAAAAAACCCTCCTCTCGCTGGCATTGTTCGGCGCATTCAGCGGTGCGGCCATGGCTGCTGACAATGTCCAGCTTTATGGCATCGTCGACCTTGGCGTGCAGCATCTTTCTTACGACAACACCACCGTGAACCGTCTGGGCTCCGGCATTCAGTCCGGCTCGCGCATCGGCTTGAAGGGCACGGAAGATCTGGGCGGCGGTCTGTCGGCCGTGTTCCAGTTGGAAACCGGTTTCTGTGCCAACGGTAACAATGCCAGCGCATACGGTGGTGCTGGCCAAGGCGCACAAGCGCAAGCTGGTGGCAGCTATTGCACCAGCGGCTCGACCTTCATGGGCCGCACCAGCATGGTTGGCCTGACTGGTGGCTTCGGTACCGTGGCACTGGGCCGTATGTACAGCCCGTTCTTCAATGCTGCTGCAACTGCCGACCCGTTTGGCGCAGGCTTGAATGGCACGATCACTAACTTGGACGTTGGTGCGGGTGACTATGTTCGCGTGTCTCAAACCATGGCGTACATGACTCCGACATTTGCAGGCTTTCAGGGAACGGTTGCGTATGGTTTCGGTGGTCAGCCGGGCAACAACTCCAATGGTCGCGCTTATAACTTGGCATTGACCTATGACAACGGCCCAATCTCCGCAGGCGCCACGTATTTGGAGCACAACTATTCTTCAACTACAGCCCTTGCGACTTCGGCTTTCCTTCTTGATGCAACCGGTCGCAGCATGACCCCTAGCGATGGATATATCAAGAATAAGCTGTGGAACATATACGGCGCTTATGATTTTGGCGTAGCCAAGGTGAGTGCGTACTATGCACAAGAGAAGTATGGCGATGGCTCTGTAATGGTTGGTGGTGGCCAAAACCCCAATCTCAAGATCTGGATGCTGGGTGCTACCGTGCCCGTTGGCCCTGGCGCTATTCTCGTCAGCTACGGCCAGCGGAAGGACAGCAACCTGGATCAGTCCACCGTCAAACAAGCTGCCATCGGGTATACCTACGCACTGTCGAAGCGTACCAACCTGTACACTTCTTACGCCCACATCAGCAACCAAAACAATGTCGATCAGTACGTCGGCGACGCAACGTTGTTTAGCTCCGGTTCGATGGGTGGGCAGTCTTCCAGCGGCTTCTCCCTGGGCATCCGTCACAAGTTCTGATCAGCGCAAGCTGCTCTAGCAACTGCTTTGAAAGCCGCCTTCGGGCGGCTTTTTTTCGACTGTATAAATCGCAAAAAGGCCAGGGAGCGGTCGTGTTGCGGCAGGCATAATGCCCGCACAGGGAGGGTTGTTCAATGTACATTGTTCTACCGGTCGACGGATCGACTTACACCGCGCGGGCTGCGCAGGTTCTGGTGCAGCAGGTGCGGCAATACAAGGAGCCGCCGCGCATTACCCTGCTCACGGTGGCGCTGTCCATCGGCACGCCGCTGGCGCGCGCGCAACTGAGCAAGGCCACGCTGGACGCGTATTACCGCGACGTCAGCGCGCAGGCGCTGGCGCCCGCTGAAGGCGTGCTGAAACAGGCCGGGCTGGCGTTCGAGTCTCGTTTTGTGGTGGGCGATCCGGCCGAGCAGATCGCCTCCGAGGTGGCGCGCCTGCAGCCCGACCTGCTCATCATGGGCACGCACGGCCACTCGGCGCTCAAGGGCTTCGTCATGGGCTCGGTGGCGAGCAAGGTGGTGGCGTCCACCACGGTGCCGGTGCTGCTGGTGCGGTGAGCCGCCGCGACGGCGCGTTAACAGGCCCTACCGCTGGCTCAGCGCATTGCCCACCAGCTTGGAGGTGATGTCCACGATCTGGATCATGCGGTCGTAGGCCATGCGGGTGGGGCCGATGACGCCGAGGGTGCCGACCACTTTGCCGTCGGCCGCATAGGGTGCGGTAATGACGGAGAGTTCTTCAAACGGCACGGCCTCGCTTTCGCCGCCGATGTAGATGCGCACGCCATCGGCACGGGCGGAGGCATCCATCAGTTTGAGCAACTGGGCTTTTTGTTCGAACAGATCGAAGAGTTGGCGCAGTTTGCCCAGATTGCCCGCAAAGTCGCCGATGCCGAGCAATTGCTGTTGCCCGGAGATGACGACTTGATCTTGCGGTTGCTGCAGCGCCTGACTGCCGGCCTGCACGCCGGCCTGCATGAGGGCGACGAGTTCGCTGCGCAGGTGTTCGACTTCGCTGCCGAGCTTTTGCGTGACCTGCTCGAAACTCAGGCCCGAAAAATGGGCGTTGAGGTAGTTGGTGGCGGTATTGAGTTCGTTCTGGCTGAGGGCGTGCGGCCAGTGCAGCATGCGGTTTTGCACATCGCCCTCGGGGCTGACGATGATGAGCAGAATGCGATGTTCACTCAAGCGCAGAAACTCGATGTGGCGAAACGCGGCGCTGCGCTGCGGCGCCAGCACCACGCCGACGAATTGCGACAGGCTGGACATGAGCTGCGCCGCGCGCATCATCACTTGCTGGGGCGGGGCGGTGTCGATGTGCTGTTGCAGCGTCTGCGGCAGCAGGTCGGTTGGCATCTGCGGCTGGGCGGTGAGCATGGTGTCGACAAATACCCGGTAGCCGCGCGGGGTTGGAATGCGCCCGGCCGAGGTGTGCGGGCTGGCGATCAGGCCCATGTCTTCGAGATCGGCCATGACGTTGCGGATGGTGGCCGCGGACAACTCCAGCCCCGAAGCGCGCGACAACGTGCGCGAACCCACCGGCTGACCGTCGGCGATGTAGTGTTCGATCAGGGTTTTGAGCAGCAGTCGGGCGCGTTCGTCCATGAGCAAATTTTAGGCCGCAGACGGCGCGCGGGCACGACACGCTACGCTGGACTTGCGCCTGTGCTGTAATTTGCCGCCAGGGCGGTGTTCTCCGCCGTGCCTCAACTTTGAACCCCATGCCCCGTACCGTGTTCCAGCAGGTCTTGCTGATCGGCAAGTATCAGGCGCCGCAGGCGCAGCGCAAACTTGGCGAGATTGCCGCGCGGCTGAGCCGGGCCGGAGTGGAGGTCTGGGTGGGCGAGCTCACCGCGCAGCACACCGAGCTGCCTTACCCGGTGCTGCGCAGCAGCGAACTGGCCGAGCGCACCGCGCAGGGCGGCTGGGTGGCGGTGGTGCTGGGCGGCGACGGCACCATGCTGGGTGCGGCTCGCAGGCTCGCTCCGCTGAAAGTGCCGCTGGTGGGCATCAACGCAGGGCGGCTGGGCTTCATGACCGATATCGCCGACAGCGACTGGGAGCCCGCGATCGACGGACTGATGGCCGGCGACTTCGAGCGCGAGGAGCGCGCCATGCTCAGCGGCGCGGTGGAGCGTGCGGGGCAGACCATTTTCAGCGCCATTGCGGTGAATGATGTGGTGGTCAATCGCAACGGCGCGTCGGGGCTGGTGGAGCTGAAGGTGGAGGTGGACGGGCGCTTCATGTATGTGCAGCGGGCAGACGGCCTGATCGTCGCCACGCCGACGGGCTCCACGGCCTATGCGCTGTCGGCCTACGGGCCCATTCTGTACCCCAGCGTGGACGGTGTGGTGCTGGTGCCGATTGCGCCGCATACCCTGTCGAATCGCCCCATCGTGCTGCCGGGCGGTGCCGATATCGTGATCGAGGTCGTCACGCCGCGCGACGTGAGCGTGAACTTCGACATGCAGAGCTATGCCGAGCTGATCGGCGGCGATCGCATCCGCATCGGGCAGGCGCCGCATCGCTGCGTGTTTCTTCACCCGCCGGGTTGGAGCTATTTCTCCACCCTGCGCCGGAAACTTCATTGGCATGAAGTGCCCGATGAATCCTGAAAATTTGCGTCTTTTCCCACTGAGCCATGCTGCTGCATCTGCATTTGCGCGACTTTGTCATCGTTCCCGAGCTCGACATCGATCTGGCGGGGGGCTTCACCGTGCTCACCGGAGAAACCGGCGCGGGCAAATCCATCCTGATCGACGCGCTCAAGCTAGCGCTGGGCGAGCGCGCCGACAGCAGTGTGGTGCGCGCGGGGGCGCAGCGCGCAGAGATCAGCGCCGAGTTCAGCCTGAGCCCGCCGCTGGCCGCCTGGCTGGACGAGCAGGGATTCGCCGCCGAGGCCGACACGCTGCTGCTGCGCCGCGTGATCGACGCGCAGGGCAAGTCGCGCGGCTTTCTCAACGGCAGCCCGGCTACCGCCGCGCAACTCAAGGCCGCGGGGGAATGGCTGGTGGACATTCATGGGCAGCACGCCTATCAGGGGCTGGTACGGCGCGAAGTCGTCACCCACCTGCTCGACGGCTACGCCGGGGCGCAAGACGAAGCCCGGGCCGTCGCGCTCGCCTGGGCCCAGTGGCGCGATGCCGACGCGGCCTTGCAGCAGGCCAGGGGCGACGTCGGTGCGTTGGCCGAGGAGCGCGAGCGCCTGCAGTGGCAGTGCGAGGAACTCGATCGCCTGCGTCCTGCCGAGGGCGAGTGGGCCACGCTGGAGAGCGAACACAAGCGACTGGCGCATGTCAGCAGTCTGCTCGAAGACTTCGCTCTGGCGCAGGGGGCGCTTGACGGCGAGGACGTGAGTGCGCTGTCTTTGCTGGCGCAGGCGCAGCAGGCGCTGGAGCGAGCGGCGCAGGTCGATGCCGGGCTGCAGCCGCTGGTGCAGCAGATCGACGCGGCGCAAACCAGCCTGAGCGACCTCAGTCACGAACTGCGCCGTCTGGCCGAACGTACCGAGGCCGACCCGCAGCGTCTGGCCGAACTCGACGCCCGGCTTTCGGGCTGGATGAATCTCGCGCGCAAGCATCGCGTGGCGGCGGCCGACCTGCCGCAAACCCATCACGCCCTGCGAGACAAACTCCAGCAGCTCGACCGCAGTATCGACCTGCCCGCGCTGGAAAGCGCCGAACAGGCCGCGCAGGCCATGCTGCAGAAGGCGGCGGCCAAGCTGAGCACCAAACGCCGCAAGGCCGCGCAGCAACTGGCCAAGGCGGTGCAGGCGGCCATGCAGGAACTGGGCATGCCCGGCGGGCGATTCGATGTGGCGCTCACCCCGCTCGACGCCGTGGGCGCGCGTGGGGCCGAGGCGGTGGAACTGCAGGTGGCGGCGCATCCCGGCGCGGAACTGCGGGCGCTGGGCAAGGTGGCCAGCGGCGGCGAGCTGTCGCGCATCGCCCTGGCCGTCGCCGTGACCACCAGCGCCCTGCAAGACACCGAAACCCTGATTTTCGACGAGGTCGATGCAGGCATCGGCGGCGCCGTGGCGCAAACCGTGGGACGGCTGCTGCGCCGCCTGGGGGGCGACCGGCAGGTGCTGGCCGTCACCCATCTGGCGCAGGTGGCCGCTTGCGCGCAGCAGCATTTCGCGGTGCGCAAGCACAGCACGGACGGGCAGACCGCCAGCCTGCTCGACGCGCTCGACCCGTCACAACGGCGCAGCGAGATCGCCCGTATGCTGGGCGGCAACGCGCAATCGAGCGCCGCGCTGGAGCATGCCAGCGAGCTGCTCTCGGCTTGCGAAACCCCGTCCGTGGAAACCCGATGAGCCCGTCTGAAACCGCTGCTGTCCCAACGCCTGCCGATGCGCGATCGACCCACCAGCTGGTGCTGATTTCCGGGCTGTCCGGCTCGGGCAAATCGGTGGCGCTGACCGCGCTGGAAGACTCCGGCTATTACTGCGTGGACAACCTGCCGCCGCAACTCATCACCCCGCTGGTCGAGCAGACCCGCGCTTCGGGGCAAAAGCGCGTGGCCGTCGCGGTGGACGCGCGCAGCGCCGAGTCGCTGGCCGACGTGCCGCGCCTGCTCGAAAACCTGCGGGCCAGCTGCGAGGTGCACGCGATCTACCTCGACTGCGCCACCGACACGCTGGTGCAGCGATTTTCGGAAACCCGCCGCCGCCACCCGCTCACCAGCCGCGTGACCGCGCAGCAGATCGGCAACCTTGCTGCCGCCCGCGGCGAGGGCTACGCCAACGCGCTGATCGAATCCATCGAGATAGAGCGCGAACTGCTGAGCCCGGTGGCCGAGATCGGCCTGCACATCGACACCAGCCAGATGAAGTCGGCTCAGTTGCGCGACTGGATCAAGCAGACCGTGCGGGTGCAGGCCAGCCAGATGGTGGTGCTGTTCGAGTCGTTCGCGTTCAAGCGCGGCGTGCCGCTCGACGCCGACTATGTGTTCGACGTGCGCATGCTGCCCAACCCGCACTACGACCCGGTGCTGCGGCCCCTCACCGGGCGCGACGCCCCCGTGGCCGAGTTTCTGCTGCGCCAGCCCGAGGTGCTGCAGATGCAGGCCGACATCAGCGGGTTTTTGCAGCGCTGGCTACCCAAACTGGCCGCCGATCACCGCAGCTATGTCGGCGTGGCCATCGGCTGTACCGGTGGGCAGCATCGTTCGGTGTACTTGAGCGAACAACTCAGCCGCGCTTTCGCCAGCCAGTACACCGTACTGCTGCGTCACCGCGAGTTGGGCGCGACGGGGTCGAGCGAGCAGTGACCCGCGTCCGCCGCCGGGCCGTTGCCCAGTGCGAGGGGAGGCGGTTCGGCAAACCGGTCGTGCGGCGTGCTTACGCGCCAGTCCAGCACCAGCAGCACGACCACGGCGGCCCAGAACAGGGCGATCAGCCAGGGAAATTTTCGGTGCATCGTTCGCATTTTCAATCCGCCATCCCTAGACGATGGCGCACGCGCACGCCTACCAGGCTGCCCGCGAACGCGCAGGCGAACCATACCCAGCCGTGCAGGCTGCCGGTGGCGATGCCCGAGAAATACGCTCCGACATTGCAGCCGAAGGCCAGCCGCGAGCTATAGCCCAGCAGCAAGCCGGCAACAACGGAAGCCAGCCATTGCCGTGCGGGCAGGCTCACCGCTGGGCTGGCTTTTCCGCGCCAGCTGGCAGCGATGAGCGCGCCCAGCAACAAACCCAGATCGGTGACGCTGGTGTTGTCGGCCAATACCGTGGCGTGCAACTGCGCCTGCTGGGCCGGCAGGCCCCAGAAGGCGTTGCCGCTCAGATCGAAGCCCAGCGCCTGCACGATCTTGGCGCCCCAAAGACCCAGGCCGTAAACAATGCCCCAAGGCTGCCCGGCAACCACCAGATTGGCGGCCGCCAGCAGCCCCAGGCCGATGGCGGCCCACCACACCGCAGGCCCGCGCCAGCGTGAAGGTTGCGTGCCGCGAAACCTCCACAACAGCGCGGCCAGCAGGGCGAGGGCCGCAAGCTGGACGATCAGCGTTTCGGTGGCCCCGAGGCGGTGCACCAGATTGACCGGCGGCAGCGCGCCCAGCGATAGCCAGGCTGGAAGCTGTGCTGCGCCGAGAAAGCTGCCGAACACGAAGGCGGGCAGCACGGCAAGACTCACCGGATGACCGAGACCCGCCTTGTACAAAGTGCCCGAGCCGCAGCCATCGGCGACCTGCATGGCGGCGCCGAACACGAACGCGCCTATCAGCAGACTGATGGAAAGCGGCCCATCGGCGCCCTGCAGCGCGGGCTGCGCGGCCAGCAGAGGCACGCTGATGAGCATGGCCACCGCGATGCCGACGAATTGCGCCCAAAGCCCTATGGTGTCGCGGCGGGTGATCCATACCCTCCAGCCGGTGGTGAAGCCGAAGGCGGCCGCCGAAAGCAGCACGCCATAGCCCAGGCCGATCAACCAGAGCAGGCCCTGCCGCCAGCCGACCAGCCAGGTGATGGCGGCAAACCCGGCCAGACCGCCGAGCATCAACAGGCTGCGGCCAAGGCGGCGTTGTCCTTGATTTATGGTCTGCGCCGCTGTGGTGTGAAGCGTCGAATTCAGAGTGCTTGCCATGTCTGTTCCAGTTGCTGCCAGAGTTGCTGCCAGCGGGTGGGGACATGCGCCATGGGGGCGTCGGCGCGCGACCAGTCCACCATCGAGCCGGGGTAGAGCGCCACATGCGGGCGGTGCAGCACTTCGGACAGCACGAACCAGTTGGTTGCGGCCCAGTGGCCGGTATTGCAGAACGAGACGATCTGCACGGCGCCGGGCTGCTGCGGCAACTGAGCCGCGATTCGCTGCAGCGTGGACACAGCGGGCAGGGCGCCGCTGCCCGGCTCAAACCAGCGCAGATTGTCGAAGTCCAGCGCGCCGGGCAGGGTGCCGGGGCGAATTGCTGCGGGGGCTTTTTCGCGGCCCAGATAAAAGGCACGGGGGCGCGCGTCCAGCAGCAACGTGCTGGGGTGGCCGAGAGCGTGCGCCACTTCGGGTCGGGTGGCGAGCAGGGCGTCGTCGAGTTGCGGGGTGAACGTGCTGGGCGTCGGCGCGGGCGTGGGCTGGCGGGTGAGCGGCAG
>NZ_MEGQ01000079.1:0-9511 GCF_001725585.1 Thiomonas sp. SCN 64-16
TGGCCGCAATGGCCGCGTTCTTCAACTTCGTCTTGCTTGGCATACATGCTCCTGATTCTCATGCTATGCCTCGCACACAAAATTCCTGACAGGCTCAAAGCGGACTGCCGTTGGGGGTACCGCCAACGACTTCGAAAAGTAGTGTGTCGTCCTGACCGCACGTTCCCGTGCTGAGGGTGTATGTGCCATCTGCTCGAGTCGTAGTTTGTCCGCATGTCTGGCCGGTCTTAGTGTCGATAGCCACGACTTGCATGTCCGCCAATGGTTTGCCATAGGCGGCTGTACCTGTGACCGTGGTTGACAGGGGTGCAGTCGAGTTGTCGCTTGTGCTGCTGCTCCCGCCCCCACAAGCGGCCAGGGCGAGTGCCAAAGTAGAGGCAATGACCAGTCGCGATGCTCGAAGAGGGTTGCGATGATGCGGTGCAAGGGCGGGATGTCGCTTGGTGTGTGTCAGTAAGGGCATGATGGCGCTCCAGGGAAGAGGTGATCAAGGCGGTCAATGGGGCGTGGCTGCAACCACGGGGGGTGCTCAGTTCCTCTTGTTTACTTTCATCAGTGAGGCTCGTGCGCAACAACACTAGGTCAATGGGGATACAACATCTGCTTGCACTAAGACCAAAACCCACGACAACGGACGACTAAAAAACTGTAATTATTGACATGTTCCGCATGCTAATTTGAAGAATTTCTCATTTTTGTGAATTTATATGTGTTTTTGTGTAAAGCTCAGTACGAGCTGTTTGACTGTAAAGGCGACTTCATGCCGTGATCCAGCCATCGAGGTTTGAGGCCGTTCATCTGTGACAATGTCAGTACGAACAGGCTTCTCACCAGGTTTCAAATCATGATCTTCCTCACCGGAGCCGCCGGTTTCATCGGCGCCAATTTTGTGCACCACTGGCTGGGCCAGAAGGACGAGCCCGTGCTGGTGCTCGACGCGCTCACCTACGCCGGCAACCTGGAGAGCCTGGCCCCAGTGGCCTCCGACCCGCGCTACCACTTCGCGCGGGTCGATATTTGTGACCGCCCAGCGGTGGCCGCGCTGCTGACCACGCACCGCCCCCGCGCCCTCCTGCACTTCGCCGCCGAGAGCCATGTCGACCGCTCCATCCACGGCCCCGGCGACTTCATCCGCACCAATGTGCAAGGCACCTTCGAGCTGCTCGAAGCCACCCGCGCCTACTGGGCCGCGTTGCCCGCGCCGGAGAAAGCCGCCTTCCGCTTCCTGCACGTCTCCACCGACGAGGTGTACGGCAGCCTCTCGCCCACCGACCCCGCCTTCACCGAGACCACCCCCTACGCCCCCAACAGCCCCTACAGCGCGAGCAAGGCAGCAAGCGATCACCTCGTTCGCGCCTGGCATCACACCTACGGCCTGCCGGTGCTCACCACCAACTGCTCCAACAACTACGGCCCGTATCAATTTCCGGAAAAGCTCATCCCGCTGATGATCCACAACGCCCTGGCCGGCAAACCCCTTCCGGTGTATGGCGACGGCCAGAACGTGCGCGACTGGCTGTATGTGCAAGACCACTGCCGCGCCATCGCCCGCGTGCTCGAAGCCGGTCGCCTAGGTGAAACCTACAACATCGGCGGCCGCAACGAGGTGAAGAATCTCGATGTGGTGCACACCCTGTGCGACCTGCTCGATCAACTCCGCCCCAAGATGGATGGCAGCAGCTACCGGGCGCAGATCACTTTCGTCACCGACCGTCCCGGCCATGACCGGCGCTACGCCATCGACGCCCGCAAGATCGAGCGCGAACTGGGCTGGACTCCGCAAGAAACCTTCGCCACCGGCCTGCGTAAAACCGTGCAGTGGTATCTCGACAACCCGGATTGGGTGGAACACGTCACCAGCGGCGCCTACCGCCAGTGGGTCGGCAAACAGTACGGAGCCGCCGCTTGAACCCGCCGCGCATCCTGCTGTTCGGTGCAGACGGCCAGGTCGGCTGGGAGCTGCGTCGCGCCTTGCTGCCGCTGGGCGACGTGCGGCCGCTGAATCGCACCCAAGCCGACCTTGGCGACCTCGATGCCCTGCGCACCGTGCTGCAACGCGAGCAGCCTGAGCTTATCGTCAACGCCGCCGCCTACACCGCCGTCGATAAAGCCGAGACCGACCCTGAACTGGCCCAGCGCATCAACGCCGCAGCGCCGGGCGTGCTCGCCGCCTGGGCCGCTGAACACCACGCCATGCTGGTGCACTACTCCACCGACTACGTGTTCGACGGCGCCAAACCTGCGCCCGGCAGCTACACCGAGGCCGACACCCCCAACCCGCAAAGCGCCTACGGCCGCAGCAAACTCGCGGGCGAACAGGCCATCACCGCCAGCGGTTGCCGCCATCTCATCCTGCGCACTTCTTGGGTGTACGCCGCGCGTGGCGGCAACTTCGCCAAGACCATGCTCAAGCTCGCCGCCGAGCGCGACAGCCTGCGGGTGATCGCCGATCAGTTCGGCGCCCCCACCAGCGCCGAGCTGATTGCCGACGTCACCGCGCAGATGCTGCACCGCCTGCGCACCGACTCCGCTCTGGCACAGCAGGCCAGCGGCCTCTATCACCTCACCGCGCAGGGCAGCACCAGTTGGCACGGCTACGCGCAATTCGTCATCGCCCGCGCTGCCGCCCGCGGCCTGCCGCTGCGCTGCGCCTCCGAACACGTGCAGGCCATCACCACGGCGGATTACCCGCTGCCCGCCCCGCGCCCGGCCAACTCCCGGCTGGACTGCAGCAAACTCCAAACCACCTTCGATCTGTTTCTGCCGCCCTGGCAGACTCAGGTGCAACGCCTGATCGACGAACTTCCGCTGTGACTTCCGCTATGACCCAAGCCCGCAAAGGCCTCATCCTCGCCGGCGGCTCCGGCACCCGGCTCTACCCCGTCACCCAGGCGGTGAGCAAGCAACTGCTGCCGGTGTACGACAAGCCGATGATCTACTACCCGCTGTCCGCACTGATGCTCGCAGGCATCCGCGACGTGCTCATCATCTCCACCCCGCAAGACACCCCGCGCTTTGCCCAATTGCTCGGCGACGGCAGCCAGTGGGGCTTGAGCCTGCAGTACGCGGTACAGCCCAGCCCCGACGGCCTGGCGCAGGCTTTTATCATCGGCCGCGACTTCATCGGCAACGCGCCGAGCGCGCTGGTGCTGGGCGACAACCTGTTCTGGGGCCACGACCTGCAAGCCTCGCTCAAAGAGGCTCACGCCCAGACCCAAGGCGCGACGGTCTACGCCTATCACGTACACGACCCCGAACGCTACGGCGTGGTCGAGTTCGACGCCACCGGCCGCGCCATCAGCATTGAAGAAAAGCCCGCCAAGCCGAAGAGCAGCTACGCCGTCACCGGCCTGTACTTCTACGACCCGCAGGTGTGCGACATCGCCGCCCACCTCAAGCCCTCGCCGCGCGGCGAGCTGGAGATCACCGACGTCAACCGCGTCTATCTGCAGCAGGGCCAGTTGCAGGTGCAGACCCTCGGCCGGGGCTACGCCTGGCTGGACACCGGCACCCACGACAGTCTGCTCGAAGCCGGGCAGTTCATCGCCACCATCGAAAAGCGTCAGGGCCTGAAGGTCGCTTGCCCGGAGGAAATCGCCTTCCGCCAACGCTGGATTACTGCCGCCCAGCTCGAACAACTCGCCGCCCCGATGAAAAAGAACGGCTACGGCCAGTATCTGCTGCGCCTGCTGGCCGAGGAGAAGGCATGAAGGTCATTCCCACCGCCTTGCCCGAAGTGCTCATTCTGGAGCCCAAAGTCTTTGGGGACGACCGCGGCTTTTTCTTCGAGAGCTACAGCCGCAAGACCTTCGCGTTGGACACCGGGCTGGATGTGGAGTTCGTGCAGGACAACCACTCCAAATCCGCCCAGGGCGTGCTGCGCGGCCTGCACTACCAGCTCGTCAAGCCGCAGGGCAAGCTGGTGCGCGCGGTCACCGGCACGGTCTGGGATGTGGCGGTGGATCTGCGCCGCAGCTCGCCGCGCTTCAAACAGTGGGTGGGCGTGGAACTGAGCGCGCAGAACCAGCGCCTGCTGTGGGTGCCGCCGGGCTTCGGTCACGGCTTCGTGGTGCTGAGCGAAACCGCCGACTTCCTCTACAAGACCACCGACTACTGGTATCCGGAACACGACCGCAATCTCGCCTGGAACGATCCGGAACTGGCCATCGACTGGCCGCTGAAAGGTTTGCACCTGCCGGGCGGTCAGCCGAGTCTGGCGGCCAAGGATGCGGCGGCGCCCCGGCTGGCGCAGGCCGAGGTGTACGAGTGAGGGCTGACTGACCGTCTCTCGGGCCCCCTTGCGGCGTGCGCTTTGTTGAGCAGATTGACGGGGGCACTGAAATAATGCGCCCATGCCATCCAAAAGCCACTCCTTTCTTGACCCAGGCACCGTTCTTCTGCTGACCCTGCCGCCTCTGTTCTGGGCCGGCAATGCCGTCGTGGGGCGGCTGATGGTGGGGCAGATTCCCCCCATGGCGCTGAGCTTTTACCGCTGGTTGTTCGCGCTGTTGCTGGCGCTGCTCATCGTCGGCCCCGATCTGTGGCGCAACCGGGCGGTGTTGCGCAGCAAGTGGAAGTCGCTTGCGGTCATGGGCATTCTGGGGGTGGGTAGCTACAACTCGCTGCAATACGTGGCGCTGGAGACCACCACGCCGCTCAACGTCTCGCTCATCACTTCCAGCGCGCCGGTGTTCATCCTGCTGATCGGCGGGGCGTTTTACAAGCAGACTGTGGGACGGGCGCAATGGATCGGCGCCATGCTGTCGATCGCCGGGGTGGCGCTGGTCGTGGCCAAGGGCGATCTGGCGCATCTGACGGCGCTGCACTACGCGCCGGGCGATCTCATCATGCTCGTGGCCGTGTTTCTGTGGGCGATCTACACCTGGGAGCTGCGGCAGCGGCCCCTGGGCCTGGCGCCGATGACTTCGCTGGCCGCGCAAATGATCTGGGGCGTGCTGTCCATCCTGCCCTTCATGCTGGCTGAACGCTGGATCGGCGGTCAGACGACTCATTGGGGCGGCCCGGTCTGGCTGGCGCTGGCCTATGTGGCGGTGTTGCCTTCGCTGCTGGCCTACTGGTGCTGGGGCAGCGCGGTGGGCAAGGTCGGGGCGCAGATTCCGTCTTACTTCGGCAATCTGGCGCCTCTGTTCGCCGCGCTGCTGAGCTGGTTGTTTCTGGGCGAAACCATCCACTGGTATCACTTGTGGGCGGCTTTGCTGATCTTCGCCGGGATTCACGTCGCCCTCAACGCGCGCCAGCAGCCGGTGCCGCTGGAGCAGGAATTGTGAAGTCTTTCACACAATCCGCGGCTCTTCACCGAAGTCCGGGAATGGGGCGTTGTGGTGGTTTGCCAGCGCAGGGTAAAGTGCAGCAAGCTTGAAATCCACCCCGATGATGTCCACTGCCCCGATTGAATGACTTCCGAGCCGAACGTCAACGGCGCCTCACCCGATACCCTGACTTTCGGGATGGAGCAGCAGTCCGAGCTGCCCTTGTCGGCCTCTGGTCAGGCGCCGCAACTGGCGCCGACGCCCATCGTGCAACGCTGGATTCGCCGCACTTACTGGACGCTGTTCATCACCTTCGTCGTGCTCGCGCTGGTCTACGCCGTGACCTCCTGGCGGGGGCAGCGCGAGATTCTCTACGGCTCGCTCGACACCAGTTCGAGTTTTCTGGTGAGCGCAACGCAGTCTTACTTCCAGGGTTTTTCGTCGGTGCTCGAAGCCACCGGCTCCGACCTTCAGGACAAGGCCGATTTGCTGCAGCATCCCGAAGTGCTGCAGATTCTGCTCGAACGCAGGCAAGCGCTGCTGCCGGGGTCGCTGTCGATCAACATCGTATCGGCCGATGGGCGTTTTCTGGGCAGCTCGCTGCGCTCGGACAAACTCCCCGATCTGCAGCACTATCCCGATCTGTTGCATGCGCTGGCGCGCCTGCGCGCCCAGCCGCAAAAAAACAAGCTCATCATCGGTCGCCCCCTGATCGGGCCGCTGGTCGGTAAATGGGTGATCCCGCTGGTGCGCGAGATTCCCGCGGGGCAGACGCATCCGGCGTTCTACGTCATTGCCGCGGTCAGCACCCAGGCTTTTCTGCAGCAGACCCTGGCGAACACGGCGCTGCCTTACAGCGGCATTGCCGCCGTGCTGGCGCGCAACGATGGCTATGTGCTCGCCCGATGGCCAGCACCCAAAGAAGCGTCGTTCTTCTCCAAGCCGCAGACCGGGGTATTCGTTCAGTCTTTGACCAATCAGCCGACAGCTCCTAGTGCGCATTACAACGGCTGGGTCGCGGCGGACGGTTCGATGCGTATCGGCAGTTGGCAGCGGCTGCCGGGCTATCCCGATCTGGCGGTGGCGGTTTCGGTGCCGGGAAGTCTGCTGTGGACGCAATACCTGCACACCATCTGGCCGCCGATGGTCGGGCTGTTGCTGCTGTTGCTGCTGCTCACCGTGCTGTATCGCTACGCCACGGGCCAGATCGGCCGCGAACAGGCGCTGGCGCAGGTTCAGCAGCAGCGGCTGCGTACCCTGGCCATCACCGATCCGCTCACGGCGGTCGGCAACCGCGCGCTATTGCGCGAGCGGCTCCAGGTGGCGCTTGAAACCGCCTGGAGACGTCAGGGCGAATTCGGCCTGCTCCTGCTCGATCTCGATGGCTTCAAACAAGTCAACGACGCCTATGGGCACTCGGCCGGCGATGCGTTGTTGCGCGAAACCGCGCAGCGTCTGCAGGCCATCCTGCGCGAAGGTGAAGTCATGGCCCGCATGGGCGGGGACGAATTCGCCGTGCTGCTGACGGAAGGGCTGGGCAGCGGCGAAATCGCGGCCGAAGCGGCGGCGCAGCGCATCCTCTCGGCGCTACGCCAGCCCTTCGATCTGGGCGTGGGTCGGCAGGCGTCGATTTCGGTGAGTCTGGGCTGCGCACTTTATCCGCAAGACGGCGGCGATGCCGAAACCTTGCTGCGCCGCGCCGATCTGGCGCTCTATGCCGCCAAGGCTGCGGGGCGAGATCGCTACCTGCGTTTCAAGCCCGATTTCGAGCGCGAGGCGCAGCGCCAGAAAAATTTGCTCGAAAGCGTGGAGGCCGCCTTGCAGCAAGGGCGGCTGTCGCTCAATTACCAGCCCATCGTGGCCATCGGTGGAGACCCGGCGCGGCCCGCGGTGGTGGGCGTCGAAGCCTTGCTGCGTCTGCAGACCGAGCAGGGCGGGCAAATGGTGGCGGCCGACTTCGCCAGCGTGCTCGACCACGGACGGCTGGCGCGCGCCATCGGTCGCTTCGTGCTCGACCAGGCGCTGACCCAGGGCGTGCAGTGGCGCGCCGAGGGCTTGGAGCTGCATATCGCTGTCAACATCAGCGCCGAGCATCTTCTGGCGCCCGAGTTTCTGGACGATCTGCATCAGGCGCTGCACAACCATCCCGGTTTTCCCGCGAGCGGGCTGATGCTCGAGGTCACCGAGTCGGCGCCGCTGCGCAACCTGGAGCAGGCGCGGCAGATTTTGCAAAGCTGCCAGGATCTTGGCCTGAGCGTCGCGCTCGACGACTTCGGCACCGGCGCGGCCTCGCTCACTTACTTGCAGCAGCTTCCGGCGCAATCGATCAAGATCGACCAGTCCTTCGTGCGCGACATGGTCAACGACCCGAAAGACTTCGCCATCGTCTCCGCCGTGGTCACCGCGGCCAATCTGCTCGGGCTGGAAGTCATTGGCGAAGGCGCCGAAACGCTGGAGCATCTCTCGGTGCTGGCGGCGATGAACTGCACCCTGGCGCAGGGCTACGCCATTGCCCGCCCGCTGCCCGCCGACGCCGTGGCCACCTGGGTGCAGACCTGGGTGCGGCCCACGGCCAATCTGCGCGCCGCCGAGTTTCCGCACGAAGTCGAGGTGGCGCAGTTGCGCCGGGTGGAACGGCTGCAGCAGGCGGTGCGCGGCGAGGTGCCGTTTCCCGACCATGTGCTCGATGTGGCGGCGGAAAACCAGTGCCACCTCGGCCTGTGGCTCAACGGTCAGGGGCGGCTGTATTACGGCCGCGACCCGCGCTACGCGCTGCTGCTGGAGCAGCATGCTGAAATCCATGAACTCGGCCGCGCTCGATCTGGGCGAGCTGAACGCCGCCCGCCGCTACGGTCAGGATGTGGCCGAGCTCAGCGCCATCGTGCTTGCGGGCATCCGCCAGCTCAGCGCCACGCCTCAGGATTGAGCTGCTGCCGCAGCAGCCACCACTTCGCCCAGCTCAATCACCGCCAGCGCGTAAAACGCCGACTGGTTGTAGCGGGTGATGACGTAAAAATTGTCCGTGCCCAGCACATAGTCGGGCGCGGCTCCGGCATTGGGCAGTTGCACCACGGCCAGCTTGCCCGCATAGGCGCGGGCCTGCGGCAGCAGCGGCAGGCCCATTGCCACGAGTTGGTCGGCGGTGAAGGTTGGCGTAATGTCCGGCCCGAGCAAGGTGTCGAGACTGGCTTGCGGCAGATCGGACGGCAGCTGCAGGGGGAAGTGCGCTGGCTGGCCGCGCACCCAGCCCTTGGCCGCCAGATAGCTGGCCACCGAGCCGATGGCGTCTGCCGGGTCGTTGATCAGGTCGATGCCGCCGCCGTGGTCGAAGTCCACCGCATATTTCAAGATGCTCTCGGGCATGAACTGCGGCATGCCGATGGCGCCGGCATAGGAGCCGCGCACCTGCAGCGGGTTGCGTGCGTCTTGTGCGCACCACTGGAAAAAATCGCCGAGCTGCACGCCGAAGTAAGCGCTGCGGTCGCGTGGCGCCTGCGTGGGGTAGCGCAGCGCCAGGGTGGAGAGCGCATCGACCACGCGGAAGTTGCCCATATTGCGGCCATAAATCGTCTCCACCCCGAGGATGCCCGCGACGATGTGTGGCGGCACGCCGTAGCGCTCTTGCGCGCGGGCAAACCACACGCCGAATTCCTGCATGAAGTCGCTGCCCGCGCCGATGCGCAGGTTGTCGAGAAACCGGCTGCGGTACACCCGCCAGTTTTTCTTGCCCGGCGGCCCCGGCAGAATGAGCCGGGCCACTGTCGCGCTGTATTGCGCCCGGCCGATCAGCCGCGCTACCAGGGCTTCGGGCAGGTTGTTGCGTTCGACGATGCGCCCAATCAGCGCTTGCACGGAAAGGGCATTCCAGTCGCCCAGTTGCGCGGGGGACGCCGCTGAGGCGGGCGTCGTGCTGCTCGCGCTGGGCAACGGCGCAGATGCGCCGACGTTCTGCGCGAGGGCAGGGGGAAGCAGCGCGGCCAACGCCAGTCCGGCGCCGGTTTGCAAACAGCGGCGGCGGCTGATGGAGTGTGTCGAAAACGGGACGGGAGCGGTGTTGAGCGGCATCGTGCAGGGATCAGTGGGGCATCGGGTAGCGCAAGATGTGGCGCATGCCCGACATGTTCGCATGTTGTCGCCATCCGCTAGATAGAGTCGTCACGAGTTGTGGCATGATGGCGCTGTTCATACCAACCGCGCTATTGAGATGCCCGAGACGCTTCATCGACACGATCTATCAGATC
>NZ_MEGQ01000080.1:0-13942 GCF_001725585.1 Thiomonas sp. SCN 64-16
GTCCGCGACGCTCGACGAAAATCTCATCGTGCCGATTGACCATGATCTCGGTCACATCGTCCCGGTGCAGCAAGGCCTCCAGCGGCCCCAGGCCGACGGCCTCATTCACTGCTGCCTGCAAAAATTGCTGCCGATCCTGCTCCTGCACAAGGCCGGGATCCTCATCAATGAGCGCAACCAAGGTATCGTGGACACGGGCGCGCAGATCGGCCTCTGACATGCCGGCCGTGTCGATGCGGCGCACGTCAATTCTTGCGATCAACCGATCATGGAGTAATCGAAGACGCGAAAAATCGACTAGGGAGTCCTGCCACTCGTCATCCGCCATCGGCTGACTGGCAATTTCCGAAGATTGGATGGCAGCGGAAGTGTCTTCCACGATGCTTATGGGGGTTTCATCGCGGATGGTCAGCCTCCAGGCTCCGATCTGGATCTCGTCACTGCCGTGCAGCGGCCCGTAAGGCTCCGTGATGCGTTCGCCATTTACGGCAGTTCCGCTGCGCGTAGACAGGTCGCGAACGAAAAGCCCGCCTTGCTGACGGTAGACCATGGCGTGGTGCGGGGCGACTGTCCAGCCCTGCAGTACGACCAGGTTGTTCTCGGATTTGCCGATCTGGCAACTCTCTGCTTCGCAGACCACCTCTCTGGCGGCCGCCCGGCCACCTTGAAACACAATCTTGAACATAGTCGCTTCGGTCTAGACGGTGGACACTGGAATAAGCTTTAATTTGTTGCAATATCTAGGTTATTTTTCCAAGTTTCTCACAAACTTCCTGGAAGATTAGCGCATCTCAACCATAAATTAATGACAGTGCAGGATAAATTTGCAATCATTTGTGTCCTGATCGTGGGATAGGATGGCCCTCGGGTGGCGTGTTTTCGTTTCTTTCGCGACGGAAATGGGGCATTGAACATTTGATTGTGCTGCTATGCGATATGTCGAACGCGTTGGTGCGAGTACTGTGGTCTGCTCTGCCTCCTACCCGGGTTCACGTGTCGTCAAGAACGTTCCATGTCCCGGTCGTTGCGCGGCCGCTGCCTCGCCATCGCATCCACCTCCCGCATGAACCCCGCATAGAGCCCGCCCAGCGCCTTGCGGCTGTGCGCGTTCGCTGCGGCCACGTCACCGCCCACTTTCTCGATGCGCTCCATACCCCGCATCCAGTCCTGCACGGCTCGGGTGCGCACAGCATGGGTCTGGGCCTGCTGCCACGCCGCCAACGCCGCTTCGACTGCCCGCATTTCTGGCGGGTCAGCATCGGCCTGTTGCGCGGGGGCGCGGGCGATGATCTCTGCCACACGTCGCGCTCTCGCCTTGGCCTCGGTGTCCAACTCGCCCTGTGATACCGCTCGCCTCATGAAGGGCGTGAGCCGTTGGGAGGGCTGCCTGCGCCGCTGTTCATCCTGCACCACAGCCTGCAAGTCGGCGTCCATCACTTCGATGCCCAGCCGCACCGCCTGCCGCGCCGCCCGTTCCCTGAACTCACTGCTGCCGGTGATGTTCACCTTGCCGCCATACTTCTGCGCCGCCATGCGCAGAGCGGCTTCCAGACTGTCATCGCCCTTGTCGTGCATCACGATGCGCGGGCCGGTGTCGGTGAACTTGTCCCGCCCCTGTGCATCACGGTACAGCACGAATTGCCGCTTGTGGTCGATCTGCGCATCCAGTCCGGCCAGCGTGAGCTTGCGCAGCGGGTCGAGTTCTTCGCCCTCGATGCCGTCGATCTGCTTGCTCTTGTTGCGCTGCTCGCGGTAGCGGATACCACGCAGCGCAGCCTGCGCCGCCTCGTCGCCCTGTGCTGCTTCACGCTCCAGCCATTTACGCCAGACTTCGGCCTTGGGCTGCTTGGCCGACAGCGCCTTGCGCTGCGCCGCCTGCCGCTTCTGCAAGGCTTCACGTTGCTGCGCCGCCTTGAGCGCCCACAAGGATTGAAGCACGGCCTGCGGCTGGCCCTGCTGCCGCGCCTGCGCGGTCATCGCCTTGCGTTCCTCGCGCAACTGCCCGGCCAGCGCCGCGCGCTCGGCGCGATGCTGCTGCACCAGGTCGGCACGCTGCTTCGGCCTGTCCTGCCGCGCCGTCTCCTGCTCGGCCTTGAACCGCGCCGCCAGCCCCTTGCGCGCCGCTGCCCGCTGCGCACGTCGCGCCGCCCGCTCGTCCGTATCCCGTCCGCGCCGGGGCGCTTCCTCATGCGCCCACGCACGGCCCGCATCGAGCGACTTCTGATAGCTCACCGCGCCCAAAGGCAGCTTGTCCGGGGGCGGCTGGTACGGCCCGAGTTTCTTTTCCAGTTCGGCCTTGCTCGCCCAGCGGCCCAACTGCGACGCCTTGGCGGCCAGTACCCGCCCATCGTCCAGCGTTGTCGTGACCACCATGCCTGAGCCTTTCGGTGCGATGCGCAGCCCGTACCGCGCCGCCTGCTGGTGCAACCGCTCCCATGTCACGCCCGGCGTGTCCAGCGCGGCCTTGATCGCCTTGGCAGGCCCGCCAGCGGCCCATTCCTGAAACGAGGCTCCCGCCTCACGGTGCGCCGCATCCGCCGCAGCGGGGGAGAGCTGCGGCCCTGCAGTCAATAATCCCCATTCCTGCCTCTGCGCCCGGCTCATGCGCACGATCCCTCTTGCCGGGTCGTGCACATACGGGCCGGGGCTGTGCCGCCAGCCCTGCGCAAGCTCAATCTCGCGCATGGCCTTGTCCAGCAACAGCCAGTCCATCCGGGGCACTTTGGCCGTATGACCATCGGCATGCGCCCGGTTGACGATCAGATGCACATGATCGTGGTCGGTGTCGCGGTGCAGCGCCCACAGCGCGTCGTGGCCCGCGAAGCCCAGGGTGTTCAGGACGTGGGCGCACGCGGCCTCGATCTGCTTTGTCGTGGGATGCTCGCCGTCCTGCCAGGCCAGGGTGACGTGGTACACCGGCCCGCGCGCCGTCTGGTGGCGTGCCGCTGCCGCCGTGGTGTCGAGGATGTCGATGGCGGTCTGGCGATCCTCGGCCGTATCCAGCAGGCAGGCAAAGCCCAGCGTGCCCATCTCCGGGCGGGATTCAACGGCTTGGTCGGGACGGTCGCGGGCGATGTATCGCACGGCCTCGCCAAATCCGCGGGAGACCCCTTTACGTGGGATGACTTTGGCGAGCATCGGCGGCCTCGGCAATCTGCTGCACCGCTTCACGCCACAGCGCCAGGGCTTGTTCCGTGGCGTGGCGGTCAAGCAGGCCGCGTGCGGCCAGATGCTTGAGCAGCCCGCCCTGCCGCCGCAGCTCAGCATGCAGGGCTTGCAGCCGGGCCACACGCACATCGCCACGCAAAGCGAGGGTGCGCAGGTAGCTGCTGGTCGTCAGCAGGGCCGCATCAGCGGCATGGCGGATCAACGCAGCCTCGACGGGCGTGGCGCGCAGCGCCAGGTGAACGGTACGTTCACGCATGGGACTCTCCTGTCATCCGTGTACGCAGCGTGCTCGGGTAGAGTTTGCCTCCTGGCGGCAATGTCTTGCGCTCGACGTCGATGCGCCGCTCCACGGCATTGGCGCCGAAGCGCTCGATGAGGGCGATGAGCGTCTTGCGGTCGCTCTCGGTCGGGCCGTCCGCGCCGAAAGTGAGCTTGCCGCTTTTGAGCAGCGCAACCGCCCGTTCCGCCGGAGATTCGCCGATGGCTTTGACCCCGGCAGCGGGCGGCCCCTCCAGGTGCTTGCGCAGGACGTAGTCCGCCTCGGATTCCTCCGGCAGACGATCCGAGCCATCCGCCCAGTCGGGCAACTCCAGACCGGACACGCCCGACGGCGCCTGCGAGGGGGCCAGCGAGGGGGCCAGCGAAGGAACGGATGAGGCGGACGGTTTCGCCGCAGGAGGCGGGGCTGTGGGCGGGGTCTTGGCCTCGGTGGCCGCACGCGGCGCCGAGACCGCAGCCGACAAACCCGCACGGCGCACGGCCTCCAGCAAGGCAGCGGGGCGCACGCCCAGGCGGGGCGCAATCAGGCGCGCATAACGCGCCAGCGGCACGCCGCTGCGCTGCAGGGCCTGGAGGTCGGCCAGGCGCTCGCTCACGAAGGCCTCGCAGACCGTGCGCGCGGCGGCTTTGCCGCTGAGCTGACGGGAGAGCTTCGCGGCTGCATCAAGGCGGTCAAAGAGGTTGTTCAAGGGCTTGGTCTGTTCAGTCATCATCCTCTCCAAAACGGGTGAGAAACGCAGTGCCGAACGCGGCACAAAACCGGGAAACTCAGGGTGTCGGGCGCAGCCTGACCAGGCGGCCGGTTTCGCCGGGAGCGCGAGCGCCAGGTGAAACCCCGGCCTACCTTGCCCCCATGCGATCACGTTGCCGTCATCACGCTGCCATGACTCTGCACGAAGGGGACACCGGCCCCTAAAACGGCGACTCGCGGGCGCGGGCGATGGCGGCGGCGATGGCCGCTCGCGCCGCAGGCGCTGCGGGTTCGGTGTCGTCTGTCAGTTCAGGGGTGGTGAACCGCGCAGGCCACGCTTGCCGGTAGCTTTGGGGCTTGCGGATTGGGCCTACGGTGGCGAGCACGGTCAGCAGGCCATCGGGCCGCTGCACAACCCACAAGCTCGATGGTTCGGCGTCGATCAGCGCCAGTCCTTGCCAGTCGATACCGGGGAAACCGCCGTGCTGGCGTAGCAGGCTGGGCAAGTCGGGGGTGGCGGGTAGGGCGGGGGGAGGCTCGTTTTCTGGAATGCGGGTGGTGTGAGGCCCAACAAAACCAACATAAGCCCCTTTTGTTGGTTTTGTGGGTTCCTGCACAGCGGGCATTCCGTGAATCGCATGCCCTTTTGTTGGTTTTGTGGGCTCCCGCACCACCGGTTTCCCAGAAAGGGCGCGCAGCCGCTCAAGGTAGATATTGCTCACAGCTTGGCCCTCCCGCTCAGCGTGTAAGTGGTCGAGGGTCGGCCTGCGGTCGGTTCGCGGCGCTCGTGCAACCAACCCAAGTCCACCAGGTAGGCCAGCGCGGCGCTCACCAAATCACGGTCACGCAGCCCCGACCATTGGTTGATATAGGCGTCCCGGCTGCTGAACCCCTCGCGGGACAGATCACCGCGTTTGATGCGCCGCAGGATGGCGCGGGCAGCCTCCACTTCGGGCGATACTGCGCCGCCGTAGATTCGCCGGGCATGCGACTCCAGGTAGGTCGCCCAGCCTAATGCGCGCAGCATGGCCGTTTCACTCACCGGGCCGCTGCCGTCATCGGCCAAGTGGCAGATCAGCGCCAGGGCAGGCACCAGCTTGCGGTACTTCGCCAAGTGGCTCTCAACGGCGGGATGCAGTTCGGCGCTGCGAAGACGGCCTTCCAGTTCGGTGCGCCACTGCACGAACAGCGCCAGTGCCGCCTCGCTTAGGCGTAGGTAGGTTGTGCCTTCGGGGTTGCCGTCTAGGCCGGTGTCCTGCATCGCACCGATGGCCTGCGGGTCGAGGGTGTCCAGGCGGTCGAATACGGCCCATGCGGCCTTTTTCGCGGCTCCGTCAGGCCAGTGATCCACGTCGATCCATTCGCCGGTCTGTTCGGGCCAGACCATCATGCCAAAGCGTTGAATCAAGCCATCGTCGCTCGCGCCGCCGTGCAGGGCGTCAGCGAGATAGTCTCGAATGCGTCCCGGCTGCGTGGTTCCGATCACGGACAGGCACAGGTGTGGGATATGCAGATTGAAGCCTCTGCCGATGCGGTCGAACGTGAACGATCCGCTCCCGTCCCACGCCTCCAGCAAAAAGGCACGATGGTCGGCTTTGTCGGGTCGGTCGAGGTCGCGCAGTAGTCCCATGATCTCGTCACGCTCGAGCATCATGCCCTGCGGGTTTTGCCGCAGCAGTTCGCCCAAGGCTTCCGGGGTGGCGTTCGCGGTGGTGTAGCGCCGCAGCAGCGGCTCAGGATCATCCGCGCCGCCATCGATCAGGTGCATGACATTCGCGCCGGGATCTTTGGCGAGTAGCGCGCGGGCTTTTTTCTCTCCAGCCTCGTTCTGCAACTCGTGCAGCCTCTGCGATTGTTTCCAATCGCGCTGCGCGACTTCGTACTGCTCTTGCGCCCGTGCGACAAGTCGTTTCAGCGGTGCGGTGGCCTGCGACATGGCGGGCGATTTCATCGCGCCGGGCCTGCCGATCACCAAGCCCCAGAGGTTCGGGATCACCGTCCAGTCGGTGCGTTGCTGTGGTCTCACAGCCACCTTGCGCCCGATGACCGCCCCCAATGCAACCATGACGGGCACGGCCACATAGTCGGGCGGGCAACTCACCCGCTGCGCGATGTCGGCAACCCAGGGGCGCAGCGCATCGGGCAGCAGGGCATAGTCGAATGGGTCAACGGGCAGTAGCTCGCCGGGCAGCGGGGCGGGTTCGGCCTCTTGCGGCTCGCTACTCGGCAGCGTCGCCAGCGCCAGCACCTCAGCAGCGGTGGCGTCAGGATGCGCTTCGATCCAGTCGAAAGCATCGCCCTTCGGCGGCAGACCGAGTGCAGCCACATCGAGGATGCTCACCTTGCAGCCCAGGGCTAGCAGCCCGGCGGCAACATCTTGCCCGTATTGCGCACCGGGTTCGTCATGGTCAGGCCAGATCAGCACGGCACGGCCTTGCAGGGGCGTCCAGTCGGCGGCCTCTGCGCTGCTGGCTCCTCCGCTGGTGGTGGCGATGATGTCCAGCTTGCCCAGCGCATCGGCGGCTTTTTCTCCCTCAACCACAAGGACTACGGTGGCGGGGTCTGTGGCGATGTGGTGCAGGTTGTAGAGGGGTTTTCCGGCAGGGGGAGCGGGCGGTTCTCCGATTTCGTACCCTGCGCCGCCAGCGGTGCGGCGCAGGGGCCTGATCCACTTCGCACCGGTGTCAGGGTGCTTCAGCCGAATGCGCCAGAAGATCGGTTCCCCGTTTGTGGTGGTATAGGTGTGTAGCGCTTCGGGCCGAAAGCCGTCGCGCAGGGCTGTCGCTGACAGCCTGCGGGCGGCCTGCTGGGGGGATTCCACGGCGTCGATCACCTCAGACATGGCGACCTCCGATCCAAGCCCCAAGTGTCTTTGCTGCGTCGGGAAAGGTCTGCCCATAGCGCTGCATTTGAAAGGCCAGCACGTCGCCTCCAGACGCGCCGCAGGCCATGCAGCGGAATGCGCCCGTCTCCACGTTCACGCGCAGGCTGGGCCGGGTGTCTTTGTGGAAGCAGCACTCGGCATCGCGCCAGATGCCACGGCCACGCAGCGCGCCGAGTTCAGCGGTGTAGTAGCGCTCAGGATCGGGCAGGCGGTCGCGGTCGAAGTGCGGGCGCAGCAACGCGGCGGTGCGGCGTCGTGGCGCGGCGCTCATGCTGCACCTCCCTTGCGGGGGCGTCCGCGCCGGCGCGGCGGGGGTGGGCGGTCAGGGGTGATGCTGACACTCTGTGGGGCCGCGTCCGCTTGGACCGCGACGCTTACCGCAGCGCTCCTGCTCGCGAGCCAGGCTGCCAGGTCGGGCAGCATGACGGTTGTGCCTCGGCCAATGCGCGTGACCGCCGGGAAGTTTCCGCGCTCGATGCGCCGATGCGCGGCCTTGACCGTCTTGTAACCGAGTGTTTGCTGGAGCAAGGGGTCATGCAGTTGCATGACCATCGGATAGCCCTGCGCGAGCAGGGCATCAAACAGCGCTTGCGCGCCGATCAAAAATGATGACATGTCGACCTCCGAGATGCTGCTGCTCGGGCGAGGCGACGCGGGCTGCGGGGAGCAGCGCAAGATGGGGGATGACAGCCCGCGTCAGGCGCGGGCGATAGGGGCGGGGACGACGCGCGCGGTGAGAGCGATATGGGCGATGCGGCGATGGCCGACGCGGGCCAATTGCCGGGCAGCGGCGCGGCGCGGCGAGGTCAGCAGGATAGCCAGACCTACGACACGCTGTGCGGCACAGGCGGCATGGATGACGATGGCAGCCTGGATGACTGCGGCGGCACGGGCATCCAGGGTGGCCGCAGCCAGGGCAATATGGGCGCGGGCTGCATCGCGCACCCCGCGCCGATGCGCTCGCACTGCGCCCGCCACAGTGCGATGCCGATACCAGCCCACAGCACCGCGCCAAGCACGGGCTTGTCGCGCCGGATGGCGCGCGCAAATATGGTCTGGGCAGGGGCGGTGGCGGGGCGCATGCGCTAACTGTAGGGGATCGGCGCGGCCCGATCAATACGGGTAGCGTCCCCGCCCCGGATGTGTCGCCCCGTTGCTACATAGGAGATGATGTGGGCAAGGTATGCCGGGGTTACACCGTCGCTGGCGCGCCCGGCGTAACCGGCCCCTGGTCAGGCTGCGCCCGACACCCTGTTTGTCGCCGCGTTCGGCACTGCGTTTCTCACACGTTTTCGCGCAGCGCGCGGATCGGTTTTTCCAGCGCAGCGCCTAGGCTTGCACCAGTGCGCGATGGGTGAGATCGCCAATGCCCGCAAGCAGTCCCTCGACGAGGATGTCTTCGTCGAGTTCTTCCCAGTGAATGCCGCGCGTGCTCAGGGTGTAGTTCATCCTCTGTTCGGCTGTGGCGTGCAGCAGGCGCGGGAACCAGGCCAGCGGCACGCTCAGCACTCGGCCATCGGAGAGACGAACCTGCATGCTGTCTTCGTCGAAAGCAATGGACTGCGCCCTAACCAAAGTGTTCATTCCAAGCCCTCTCAATGTCTTCGACGCGGCCTTCGATCAGTTTGACCAACTGGTGCAGAGTCTTGGCGTCAAAACCGTCGTTGTACGCCACACGGACGGGGTGAAGCCAGAACTTGGCGTCAATGCCGTCCTTGACGACGTGAATGTGCACTGGCTCACGCGGGTTGCCCTCGTTCGAGTAGAACAAAAAACGAAATCCTTGGTGACGGAAGACGACGGGCATGTTGCGATCCTATCCCAGCTTCTTCGCCAACTTCTCTGCCTCGATGTGCGTGTACCGCTTGAGCATGGACAGGCTCTTGTGGCCGGTCATGCTGGCCACTTCCATGATGCCCAGACCCTTCTCAAATAATCGGGAAGTGGCCTCGTGCCGGAGGTCGTGAAAGTGCAGATCGTCAAGGAAAGGATCGGATTGCAGTTGCTCCCACAGCGCCACAGCGCGAGGGTCGGGTTCTCGTTTGTGCCATTGGAGGGCTCGGGCCTGCGCTTCGCCGTCCAGCCCGATGCTGTCCAACTCAGTGCGCAGCTTGTCGAGCAGGGCGGTACGCCGGGCGCGCGCAAGCCAGCGCGTCCATACTGCTTTGAAGCCCTCGGCTGTCTTCCACCGGAACACTGACCCGTCCAGCCTGCGCGGCAGGCTTTGCAGGGCATCCACGGCCTTGCTGGATAGGGCCACAGTCCGGCTCTCTCCATTCTTGGTTCGGGGCAGATGCGCCGTGCGGCGCTTGAGATCGATGTGTTCCCACCCAAGTCCGAGCATCTCGCCCCTGCGCATACTGGTTTCCAGCGCTAGGGTCAGAATGGCAGCCTGATCGGCATTCTCGGCGGCGGCCCGCAGCGCATCCTCTTCGCCCGGTCGAAGTCGGCGATCGCGAGCAGGTGCGGCAGCGGGCAATGCTAACCGTCTCACCGGGTTGCCTTGCGGCAGATCGATGCCAAGTTCACGCTCGGCATGGGTGAACACCACGGACAGCGCAGCGAGATAATGCCGCGCCGACTGGGTGGCATAGCCCTGCGCGAGCAGGTCATCACGCCATGCGGCGATGTCCAGTCCCCGGATGTTGGCAAGAAACAGCCTCCCGAAACGCGCCCGCGCTGCCTCCAGGCGAACCGGGATGTTGTGTCGGCTTCTCTGCGCGGCCAGCCTTGGACTAGCGAGATAGGCGTCGATGACTTCGCTCAAGGTTGTGCGCTGCGCCTCCTGCCGAAGCACGTTAAGATTGCCGCGTTGCAGTTCGCGCTCAGCTTCGCGCCCCCAGGCTTCGGCATCGGCCTTGAGGTCGAAGGTTCGACTGATTGACTGTGCTCCCTTGCGCCGGATCTGAACGCGCCAGCCACCTTTTCTCTGCTCGATGTGCGCCATGCTTCATTCCCCCTGTATTCCCCCAAATGGCTTGAAAAAACAGAAAGAATCAAGCATTCATGCGGGTTGCAGAGATTCTAGTTTACGCTTTGGGAGCAGAGGGTCGGAGGTTCGAATCCTCTCGCCCCGACCACCCGATAGAGGTCACCCGCCGGAGCTTGGGCGAAGCCATTTCAGGAGTTTCGACCCAAGGCATCGGCGCCGATCCTGATCCATCTGCCCGTAGCTCAGCTGGATAGAGCAACGGCCTTCTAAGCCGTAGGCCACTGGTTCGAATCCAGTCGGGCAGGCCAAAAAAAACACATAAAATCAATAATTTATAGAGAAAGCCCGACCTCACCAGTCGGGCTTTTTTGTGCCAAAAACGGCCGCCAGTGGGAACGCATTCCCACTCAATTCCCACTGACGGCCACGTTTTCCATTGCACTCTTCCCACCGCATTCCCACTGGCGAGCGCTGAGTGCACTTGATGGGGCAGATCCCCCTCGAAGATCAGGCCCACACCTCAGCCAACGTCAGATCGCGCCGCGTCGCAGCAGTCCAGTCCCAGCGACGGACAGGCAACCCGTCTGCTCCCGGAAGCGTCACGCACCCCAAAAAAGCTCATCTTCTTAATCGATTCAGCGCCATAATGGCTCGCATGGCGAACAACCGCGATCTCTTTTTTGAAGACTGGTGTGATCCAGTGGACCTCCGCATCCTGCAGGATGCGGAGAAGATCCTCGCTCAGCGTGCATGGCAAGACGCATGCCTCGAACAGGCCCAACGCCAGGCTGAGGAAGAGTCGTTTGCGCGCGCGCTCAACGCCTCTGGGTTCTGCGGTTTAGGAAATGTCCGCACCTTCATGACCATCAGTGCGCACGTGGCCATCACCCGCAGGGCCCCACTGACCACCTTATTGGCAGCGCGGCGTCGTATTTTGGTCGGTCTCTTGCAAGACAAATTGTCCAACCGGCTGTGCCGTCTGGCGGCGCGGCGTGCTATCGCCCTTGCCGCCACTCCCTCCGGGCGCTCCATTCCGAGCGACTGCCTCACCCCGCGTCTAGTCGCACAACGTCCCTTTGTCGCCCGCGCCACGCGGGCCGTTCTGATGCGCTGATCGGATTCGATCCGGCGTATCCGCCGCCCGCGCGATCCTGCGCCGGCGGTTTTTTTGCGCGTCCGCCGCGCAGTGCGCCCACCCCTCGCGTGTTCCCAACCTCGAAGGAGCACCCCATGGACCCCCTGTTTTTGACCTTGCAAGAGGTCGCCCAGCTCTTGCGTCGGCGCACGAAAACCCTCGCCAACGCCGTGAATCCTCGCAATGACCGTCTCGAATTTACCGACGGCAGCAGCATCGCCACGATCAAACTCGGCCGCGCCCGACTGGTCCCACGCACCGCCCTGGAGCAGTTTCTGCGCGAACGCGGCTTGACGCTCGACGCCCCGCAGATCGCGGCCGCCACTCAGACACCCGCTGCGGTTTCACCAGTAGGCGCCGTGCCTCCGCCCAAACCCCGCGGCCGACCCCGCAAAGCCGTGGGGCACAACCGCGTGGGAGGGCTGTGACATGCGTGCCCTCTTTCAGACAAAAGAACGGGCCCATGCTTCGGCCCATGCTTCTCGCGCAAAAAAGAATAGGCCCCATCGGAGGACCATTCTTTCTCCTGGCCTGGATATAGGCCCCATCCGAGGCCCATTCTTTTCGCGGTGCGCGGAAATAGGCCCCATCCGAGGCCCATTCTTTTCGTGGCGCGCGGAAATAGGCCCCATCCGAGGCCCATTCTTTTCGTGGCGCGCGGAAATAGGCCTCATCCGAGGCCCATTCTTTGGCGCATCCCCGCAGCTAGCTCGACGCACCCCCGACACACCCCTTGCCCGCTGGCAAGGGAAAGCACCGACAAAGGCCCCGCGCAGCATGCCTTTCGTGCAAGAAGGCGCGCGGAGCAAGGGGCGTGTTCGAGAAACCTGTGATGCGCCGGGGTGGTGCAGGTGCGGAGCGGGCACCGTCTGTCGCCCGTCGATGTCGCCGTGGAACCCTCCCGCCCTGGTGCCGTGGGTGGCGGATTGCTTGGCTGGCTTCCTTCGACAGTCCAAGCCGCAGCATCCCCCTGCCCCGATTGGCGGGCTGTGGCACCACCGGGTGCGTGCGCCCAGACGGTTAGCAGCAAGCCATGTTTTCGCTTCGCTCAAACGGCTTGGTCAGGGCTGCGCCCCAACACCCCGAGGCGGCCTTCGCTGCGCTCTTGCCGCCCGCCGCGTGCAGGCCTGGGAGGGTCGGCCATGATGCCCGAGACCCTTCCACCGCTGTCGCGTCGGCGCAAGGGCGGCCGCCCCAAGGGCGACCCCGCTGCGGTACGCGCCATCACTCTCGGCGTGCGCGTGTCGCCGTCGGAGTACGCCGCGCTGAAAGACAAAGCCGCGCACATGGGCGTGACGCCGGCGCAGTGGTTGCGCCAGGCCGCCCTGTCCCGCCGCCTGCCGTCACCTCCCGTGCCGGCAATCAACCGCGCGGCGTATGCCGAACTGGCCCGGCTGTCGGCCAACCTCAATCAGTTGGCCTGGCATGCCAACCTCGGCGAGAGCGTGCAGGTCGATGCCGATCTGCTCCGCCAGTTGGCGTCCGAGGTGCGTCAGTTGCGCCTGGCGCTGATCGGTGCAGGAGGTCAGCCATGATTGCCAAAGCCATCAAGGGCCGGGGCTTCCGCGGGGCGCTGGCGTATGACCTGGGCAAAGAACAGGGCCGGATCCTGGCGTCCAACATGGCCGGGCGCACTCCGCGCGAGCTGGCTGCCGAGTTCGGCGCGGTGCGCCGACTGCGGCCCAATCTGGGCAAGGCCGTGTTGCATGTCTCGCTGTCGGCCGCCGTGGGCGAGAAGTTGACCGATGCGCAGTGGCAGCAGATCGCCCAGCACTATCTGCGGGGAATGGGGTTGACGAACAACCCGTTCATCGTCACGCGGCACACGGATACCGAGCACGAACACATCCACCTGCTCGTCAGTCGCATCACGCTGTCTGGCAAGGTAGTGAGCGACGGGCGGGACTATGCGCGGCAGGAAGTCCTCATGCGAGAGATCGAGAGAGCGTTCGGTCTGCAATCCGTGGCGCCCAGCCGTGCGTCGCCGCGCAAGGCGGCCCAGAAGGGCGAGATCGAAGGCGCGTTGCGCACAGGCCAGCCGTCCAGTCGCCAGCGCTTGCAGCAGTTGTGCGACGCCGCAGCCGCGGGCTGCGACAGCTTCACCACCTACGTGGAACGGCTGGAGGCCGTCGGCGTGGAGGTGGTGCCGGTGGTGCAACGGGGCGGGGCGAAGCTCTCCGGGCTGTCCTACCGGCTTGAGGGCGTGCTGATGAAAGGCAGTGACCTGGGGCGCGGCTATGCCGCCGCAGGCATTCAAAAAAGGGGGATCTCTTATGAACAAGACCGAGACGTTGCGGCAGTCCGCCGCTGCAGCGAACGAGAAGCGGCTCGCGCATTTGGCGCAGCAGATCGAGACGGTGCGCCAGGCGAAGCATCAGCGCGTGGAGGATCTGGCGACGAGCCTGGAGCCGCTGGCGCAGGCGATGGCCGCACTGAGCGACGAGACGCTGCAGACCTTGATGCTGATCGAGCACAGGACACGCGAACAGGCCGAAGCGTTCACGAGTCAGTTGCAGGACGAGGTGCGCTCGTTCCGGGAGGCCACGGCCGCGGCGCGCAAGGCCGCGGACCGGATGAAGCAATCGACGCAGGGATTGCGGTGGAGGCATTACGCCCTGGCTCTGGTGATGGGGCTGTTGACAGCGGGGCTCGTGAGCGGATTCTGGCTCTGGGTGGCGCCGCCCAAGATCCAGAACACCTTGAACCTGGATCCTCAGGCGCTCGCGCAAGATCTGGCGCCCGCGATCGCAGCCTTGAAGCTGTCCAGAAACAAATGACGGCACTTGGAGTGGAACGTCTCTTGGTCGGCATCCGGGATGCGCAAACCGGGCTGATGATGCACCGCAAGTGGAG
>NZ_MEGQ01000081.1:0-8129 GCF_001725585.1 Thiomonas sp. SCN 64-16
CGTTCAGGCACTCTATCTTTACACGCCGGACCAACAGAGACTGTACGAACGGTTTGGGTGGCAAGAAGCAGTGCAAACCGTGGTCAATGACGAGGCTGTCAGCATCATGGTAAGGCACGCAACTCATAACTTGCACGTCGAGAGGGACGCTCCGCCGACAAGCCGACACCACGCCCGTCAAGTTGAACGGTAAGAAATCAGCACTGGACCCCGCATCAACCAATACTCGGAGAACAATTGCATGTTCGTCATATTGCTGCGCTACATTAAGCCATTATCTGAGGTTGATCGTCTTATCGGGGAGCATAAAGAATTTCTGGAACGTTATTATGCTTCCGGTCACTTCCTGTTGTCCGGACGCAAGGAACCTCGTACTGGCGGGGTCATTCTTTCAAAAGCGGAAACGAGAGCAGAAATCGAAAGCATAGTGGCCAACGACCCTTTTCATTCATCGAGAACAAATTGCTGAGTATGAAATTATTGAGTTCTTACCTTTTATGGCTGCCACGCGGCTTGCAAATCTCTAGCTGACTTAATAAGGTTCTTGTGGAACGCACCACTTCTCGCCCCCCCGATCTGCGACACCAAGTATCAATTTCCGGCTCGACACATAAAAACACATAAAGGAATAACTCATGGATCAAGTGCTTACAGGTGGATGTCTCTGTGGAGCCATTCGATATAAATGCCAAGGTGAGCCAGTTTTCTCTGGCAATTGCCACTGCAGAGACTGCCAACGAACTTCTGGAAGCGCGTTCACACCAGCTATGTTTTACCCGGAAATAGCTGTGAAAATTGAGGGAAATCCAAAGTCATATGAAACTACTGCGGATAGTGGAAACAAGATTTGGCGTTTATTTTGCCCAAGTTGCGGATCGCAATTGTTTAGCAAGCTTGAAATGCTTCCAGGCATGATCGGTTTACGGGCGGGAACACTCGATGATCCTTCAGCATTCCATCCGAAACTAGATTTCTACACATCAAGTGCGCCCACCTGGGATTTTATGAATCCACAATTGCCAAAGTTTGAAAGAGCACCGAAGCAGTAGCACGATGCCTCACAACGATTAGCCCAGCGGACGCTCGCTGGTACTTGTCACGGACGACACCTAGATGACAGAAAGCGCTTGGTCGGCCCCTAGGTTTCGATGCCGACGGCAGCCACTATGGACCCATCTCGAGCTATACAGCTGAGCTTTCTGACGCAGGGATGGAACTGACTATGTGGTTCCAGATGGAACGCTCAAGGTTACTGGGGTAACTTTGGAATCACAGCCCACCCAGATTTCATGCTGTTGACGTGGACCTCGGCTGGATTGACATACTCAGCGCAGCCGTTCGTTCACCAGTTCTTTAACCTCCCGCATGAACCCGGCATAACGCCCGCCCAGCGCCTTGCGGCTGTGCGCGCTCGCCGCGGCCACATCCCCGCCCTGCTGCTCGATGCGCTCCATGCCGCGCATCCAGTCCTGCACGGCACGGGTTCTCGCCGCGTCGGTCTGGGCCTGCTGCCATGCGGCCAGCGCCGCATCGACTGCCCGCATTTCGGGCGGGCCAGCGTCGGCCTGCGGATTCAAGGGCTTGGCGGCGGTCGGGGCCGACTTCTCCACAGTCTTTGGGGACAACTGTGGCGGGCGCTGCAAGCGCCGCTGCTCATCCTGCACCACGGCCTGCAAGTCGGCATCCATGACCTCGATGCCCAGCCGCACGGCCTGCCGTGCCGCGCGTTCCCGGAATTCGCTGCTGCCGGTGATGTCCACCTTGCCGCCATACTTCTGCGCGGCCATGCGTAGCGCGGCTTCCAGACTGTCCGCGCCCTTGTCGTGCAGGACGATACGCGGGCCGGTGTCGGTGAATCTGTCCCGCCCCTGCGCGTCGCGGTACAGCACGAGCTGGCGTTTGCGGTCGATCTGCGCCTCCAGTCCGGCCAGCGTGAGCTTGCGCAGCGGGTCGAGTTCCTCGCCCTCGATGCCGTCCTGCTGTTGGTTCTTCTTGCGCTGCTCGCGGTAACGAATGCCGCGCAACGCGGCCTGCGCCGCTTCATCGCCTTGGCTTGCTTCGCGCTCCACCCACTTGCGCCAGACTTCCTGCTTGGGCAATTTGACCGAGAGCGCCTTGCGCTCTGCCGCCTGACGCTTCTGCAAGGCTTCGCGCTGCTGCGCCGCCTTGAGCGCCCACAGGGATTGCACCACGGCGAGCGGCTGGCCCTGCTGCCGGGCTTGGGTGGTCAGGGTCTTGCGCTCCTGGCGGGTTTGCGCGGCCAGTTCCTGCCGTTCGCGCTGGTGGCGGCTGCGCAGTTCGGCGCGCTGCTGGGGCCGCTGCGCGCGCGCTGCGGCTTGTTCGGCTTCGAAGCGGGCGGCGAGGGCCGCGCGGGCATCTGCGCGCAGTTGTCGGCGCAGCGCGCGGAGGTCGGGGTCGCGGGCTGAGATTTTTTGGGGCGCGCGTTCCGGTTTGTCGGTTTGGCGGCGGCTGGTCTTGACGTACTGCGCGTAGGCCTTCGGTGTCCCTGCCTGGGTTTGCAGTGCAGGGACGAAGGGGCCGAGTCGTTTTTCCAGTTCGGCCTTGCTGGCCCAGCGCCCCAGTTGAGAGGCTTTGGCGGCCAGGATGCGGCCATTATCAAGCTGGGTGGTGACCACCAGCCCGGAGCCCTTGGCCTGAAGGGTGACGCCGTGCTGCGCCAGAGCCTGATGGGCATCGGCCCAGGTCGAGCTGGGGGCTTGCAGTGCGGCGCGCAGGTCTCGGGCGGGATGGACGGCGACCCAGGACTGGAAGGAGTCGGCGCCGAGCCGGTATTCCGCTGCGGCTGCGCCACGGGTCAGTCGCAGCGCGCCGTCTTCTTTCAGCAGCCCACGCTCCCGGCGTTCCGCCCGGCTCATGCGCACGATGGTCGGCCCCTGGTCGGTGTCCAGGGTGATGTAGGGGCCGTTGGCGCGGGCATAGCCGAATTCGAGTTCGAGTTCGCGCATGCAGCGGTCGAGGATGAAATAGTCTTTCTTGAACGGCGGCTGCACAGCGATGAGTTTTTCCGGGTGCACGCGGTTGATGACCAGGTGCACATGATCGTTGTCGGTGTCGCGGTGGGTGGCCCAGGCGGCCTGATGCTCACCAAATCCCAGCGCGTCCATGACGTGCTTGCAGGCGTGTTCGGCCTGCTGCACCGTGGGATGTTCGCCCTCCTGCCAGGTGATGGCGACGTGATAGACGGGGTTGCCCTTGAACCGGCCCTTGCGCTCGCAGTCTCGGGCTGTGCCATCACAGACGCCGGCGAGGTCTTCTGCGTAGGCGAGGCGATGTTCGTCGAGCGTCCAGTAGAGCTGATCGTCGTCGATATTGAAGTGGCCGCCGTCCAGGGTCTGTCCGGGCGGCAGTTCGTCGTGGGCGCGCATGACGTAGCGCATGACGTGGGCGAATCCCTTGCTGGGTGCGCCGGGTTTGAGGGTGATGACTTTTGCGAGCATCAGGGTGTCCTTCTCAGGATGGCGGCGGTGCGCTGGAGTTCTTCGACCAGTTGCCACCAGCGGCGGCGATCGTCTCCGGTAGCCCAACCTTTGTCTTTGGGATAGAGGTGTTTGAGCAGGCGTCCGAGCTGGTCGATGCGCTGCGCGGCGGTGTCGTCGGCGCGGCTGATCACGGGTTGAAGGGTGGCGCGCAGCCGGATGAGTTCCGACACACTCTTGCGGGCGGCCTGTGCCTGGTGGCGCAGGTCGGCGAGCTGGGCGGTGGTGAGGCGCACGCGCACGGTGTGGGGTTTGCGATCTTGTGGGTCCATGCCGTGACTCTGCGAGACGGGGACGGCACGGTCTGTCTGCGTCGTGTGTCGCTGCTGGTCAGTCGTGAGGCGGTTTGATCCGGGCGTGTGTCGGAGCTGTCCAAACCTTCGATGCGTAAAAACCTTGCAAGGTAATGTTTCGTGGGACATTTGACACACCGCGTGCGCGGCGTGTCACGCCTGGCGGCGCCATGTCACACGAAACGCTTGGTCAGGGCTGCGCCCCGACACCCTCTGGACACGATCCGCCGCAGTGCGGACGCCGGCGTCGGTTCTCCGCGGTTCCCTTGTCGCACACGTTGATCGGCTTGGATGTCGGCGGCATCACAGCCGACGCGGGCGGATTCAATCTGACTTCAGGGCGCACACCTACTGTCCCCACCCTGCAGAGTCAGGGCAGGGCGCTGTGAAAGGCGCGCACATGAGGAATCACGATGACGCAAGATGAGGACAAACCGGACACGCCAGACGACGCGGGTGCATTCGACCGTGATGCGGCGCGTTCGCAGCTGCTTCAGACCGAAACAGCATTGCGCGAGGTCGTGCGGCGCAAGCGTCAGGCTGCACAGGCGCGAGCACGCGCCGAGCGGTCCATCGATCCGCGCGAATTCGCGCTCAACAGCCTGCTGGCGATCGAGGATGAGCTGTTCACCTTGTTCGACAGTGGCGAGACACTTGCCGAGATGCTGGCGTATCTGAAAGAGAACATGCCTGGCGTGCCTTTGGCGGACCTGCGACGGGCTTTGAAGACGATACGACAACGCCGGGTGCGCTCCGGCACCAACACGCCAGCGTCAACTCCGGGCGACACAGGCAACGCACAAATCGGCCGTGAGAAGGCCGTCCAAGCGCACAAGGCAGCAGTCGCCACGCCAGCCGCCGCAACCGCTCCGCCGGCTGCCCACGGACTGGAAGGTCTGGAGTTGCCAGACTGGGCGGATGGGTCTGATCGCATGCCGGACGAGTCCGAGGCGGACTACATCCTGCGCAAGAACATCGAGGGTCCGCCCGAGGCGCGGCGCAAGTTCATCGGCGAGCACAACGCCTGATTCCCCGGCTGCCGCCGGACGCCGCCGGGGTGCTGCCCGGACTGTTTTTTTATCCTGACTGAAAGGTACACATCATGCTCAAGACGTTCATCATCGACGGCGACAAAGGCGGCGTCGGCAAGAGCCTGGCCGCCCGCGCGCTGGTTCACCATCTCCTGTCCAGCGAGGACGCTGAGCGTCCCCGTCTGGTGGTCTATGACGCCGATCTCTCCAATCCGGACGTGTGCGGCGAAGGCGGTCTGCGACCTGGGGGCGGCATCGTCGGCACGGCGCTGCTCGATCTTTCGACCGAGAGCGGCTGGATCGATCTGGGCACGAAGCTGGCCATGCTCGGCGCTGCCGCCCAAACGGCGGAATACCGCATCATCATCAATATGCCGGCGCAGATCGGCACACGGGCGTTCGACGGGTCGATCCACATCGTGAGCGAGGTGCTGCGCGAGGCCAATGCGGTGCCGGTCTGGCTGCTCAGCCGCACGCAGGAGAGCATCCAGGCGCTGGACTACCGACTGCGCCAAATGCCTGCGCGCTATGAGGCGGGGATTGTGGTGAAGAACCTGTTCTTCGGTTCGGCGGACAGGTTCATGCTCTGGCAGACGGTTGAACTGCGGCAGCGGCTGGTGGACGAAGGCGCCTGGCTCGAAGCCGAATTGCCGGAGATGAACGATCAGCTCGCCGTGATGATCGGGCGCCGCCCGTTCCATGACGTGCTGGCGACCGGGATTGACGGTCGGCCGCTTCCTTATGGCTATCGCCTGGCGTTGCAGTCCTGGCTCAAACGGGCGGGCACCGCGCTAGAGCCGATCGAAGCCATCGAGGCGGGGGCGGTGTGATGGCTTACAGCAATTCGGAACAGGTGTTCATGGATGTGCTTGGGCGACTGCCCGTCGAGGACGAGTGGAAGGAGATTCGTTCCCTGCTTGGCATCCTGCAGCGTGCGGGGTTTTCCGTAGATGACCCGAGCAATGCGCCGCACGTCACGCTGTTTGCCTGGGGCTGGGCGCGCAGTACGCCCAGAGCGGATGTGCTAGCGGCGGTGAAGGCGGCGGTGATGGAGTTGGGCACGGCCGCCACGCCGTCGCCGGATTTGACGCCGGTGTTGAGTGCGGTGCAGGGTTTGCAGATCGCTGCGGCGCGCCCGGTCACTGTGAAAGTCGATGAGGGGATGGTCAGCGAGGCGGTAGCGCGTGCCTTTCGTGAGCCGATTTCGCAGGCCTCGATGACGATCCTGGGCATGGTCATTGTCGTCGCGCTGTTTGTCGGTTCCTGGTGGGGCAAGCACCAGTTGGAGGCTACGGTGCAGATGCAGCAGCAGATGATTCAGAAGCTGACGGCTCCTGACCATGCGTCGCGTTCTGGCAAGTGAATGGCCTATCCCCGTCGCGGCTGTTGCCGGCAGCGCCTGGCTGTCGGGCGGTTCCAGTCTCCTTGGGCCGCTTGCATCGCTCGGGCTTCCCTTGCTCATAGCGGGCCGCGGCACGGCGCGGCGACGGTTCTGCGTTGCGCTGGCCTATTACGCGGTGGGCTGCTGGCCCATCGTTTCGGCGGTGTTGGGCTACTGGGGGGAACATCACGCCGTGATGGCTTGGGCGGCATGGGCAGCATCAGCCGCGGCGTTGTCTTTGCCGTGGGCTCTGCCACCTGGACGCGGCGGGTTGCTTGCTGCGCTGCTGCTCACGGCCCTGCCGCCGCTGGGCGTGATCGGCTGGCTCTCCCCGATGAATGCTGCGGGTGTGCTGTTCCCTGGTGGCGGATGGGTGGGGGTGATCGGCCTGTTGCTGCTCGTCGCACTCTGGCCTGCGGCGGTGAACGGCCTTGCGGGCGCGCGGATCGCCATCGTGGGTGTGTTAGCAGGCAGTGTCGTCATAAACTTGCTGGCCGCGGCTTCCCCGCCCGCAATCATGCCCCAAGACTGGGTCGGCGTGCAGACGCATCTGCGCCCAGGAGATGGAAAGATCCTCGCGTCGATTCAGAACAACCAGCGCATCATCGAAGCAGGGCTACGGCAAGGCGTCGGCGCGCGGGTCGTGGTGTTTCCCGAGGCGGTTCTGCCGAACTGGTACGGCGGCACCAGGGCGCAGTTCGCCGCGGCCGTGCCGCCGGGTCAGATCTGGCTGCTCGGCGTGCAGACGAATGGGCGCGATGCCGTGGTGCGGGTCGGACAGGGGTACGCCGATCCGGTTCCCGTCGCACAGGCTGCTGGCCTGCTGCTGGGCGGCGACTGGCAGCCGTGGAACCCACGCACCTTGCGTCCTGCCTGGTGGCAGCGTGTGTTTGCGCTTGACGGGCAACGCGTGTGGGCCGCGATTTGCGTGGAGCAGGTACAGCCTTGGACGTGGCTTGAGGCCCTGTGGCAGCGGCCTACGGTGATTTTTGCGCAGTCCAATGCCTGGTGGGCTGCGCCAGGCAGCGCAGCCCCCGGCATTCAGGATGCGAGCACGCGGGCTTGGGCGCGGTTGATGGGGGTGCCGGTAGTGTGGGCAGTGAATCGGTGAGCAACGCTCTATGCGAAGGCGTTTCTAAATCAGCCATGGCGATCACAACTCTACCGCCCGAGTCTTTCCCAAATCAAGCTGCGCTCGAACCCGAAGAACGCGGCGAATGCGCTGGTGACAAATTTTCCGCGCCCGTTACCCACTCAATTATATTTTGACGCATATTGTCATTATAAATCAATAACTTACACACATCGAACGAATCGATGCCATGAAAAATACCATGATAAACAAGTCAGCTACGCGCCCCACTCCACGGCCAATTAGAACTCGTACTTCTCTTTGCGCTGGATGAAGGCGTCGCGCCCGCCTTCCAGAATGCTGGCCACCTGATCCCGAATCACAGGAACGTCAATCGAGCCTTGCGCTTCCAACCCGAGACACGCGTGGTTCTCGGCGGCCGTGAACACGCCAATCCACTCGGCATCACCGAACACCGGGATGTTCGCGTTGTGTGTCGCAAACAAGAACTGCCGACTGGTCTTTGCCTCTCTCAACTCGGCAACGATCCGATCTGCGATGAAGGCGTTGTCGAGGTTGTCCTCCGGCTGATCCATCAGAAGGGGATCGACGTTCTCAAGCAACAGCATGTGGTGCCCGTGCAGGAAGGCCGCAACGGGCTGGCCTTGCTGGTAGCCGACCCGGCGGATCCGTATCCGCTGCAGGCGGTCGAGCTGGCCGCTGGTCGTCCAGTCGCCTTGCGCGTGGGCCTGCGTTCGGAAATCGATGGGCTGATCGAGCGCTACTACGGCTCCGGCCGCTCGGCGATGGGCACCATCGTGGAAAACCTCGACGGCAGCGCGGCCGAGGAGGACG
>NZ_MEGQ01000082.1:0-6988 GCF_001725585.1 Thiomonas sp. SCN 64-16
ATCGGCTGCATGGCATCGATGGGTTACGCCCCAAACGCAGCGCGTACAGTGTGCAATTCAAACTGCAAGTGCTGTCTCATCAGGACCGCGAACAGCTTTCGAGCCGCCAGGTCGCGGCGATCTATGACATCCGCAACCCCAACCAAGTTGTCGTCTGGCGACGAAATCTCGATCAAGGCGGTGTGGACGCTCTCGTGTGCAAGAAACAAGGGCGTCCCAACATGAAGCCAGAACGACGCAGCCCAGCGCCGTCGAACATGGTCGTCACTGATTCGGCTCAGGCCCTGCGTGAGGAGAACGAGCGACTGCGCGCGGAGGTCGCGTACCTAAAAAAATTGCAAGCCTTGATTCGGTCGAAGAGATCAGCTGCGCCGACAAAGCGCGCCTGATTGCCGGGTTGAGGCATCACCATAAATTGACGGACCTACTCAACGCGGCGGGTCTGGCACGCAGCACGTTCTACTACCAGTGCCAAGCGGCTCAGCGTTCCGACCGGCACAGCGCCATGGAGATCAGAATCCGCACCATTTATGACGAGCACAAAGGCCGCTACGGGTACCGGCGTATCACTGCAGTTCTGTGCAGTTCAATGGCGGAACCCGTCAACCACAAGTGCGTGCAGCGCTTGATGCAAAAGATGGGGCTGCGCGCGCTGATCCGGGCGAAGAAGCGCTCCCGACATGTCCCAGGCGTGAGCGATGCGCACGTGCCGAATGTTCTGCAGCGCGACTTCCGCGCGACCGCGCCGAACCAGAAGTGGGTGACCGACATTACCGAGTTCAATGTGCACGGCCATAAGCTCTATCTGTCGGCCTGCATGGATCTCTACAACGGCGAGATCATCGCGCACCGCATGGCAAAGCGTCCCGTCTTCGAGCTGGTGTCCAGCACGCTCGGGTCGGCTCTCTCACGGACTGATAGCGGCGCCGAGCTGATCGTGCACTCGGACCAAGGTTGGCACTACAAGATGCAGCCCTATCGAACGATGCTCACGGCTCACGGCGTCACGCAAAGCATGAGCCGCAAGGGCAACTGCTTTGACAATGCTGCGATGGAAAGCTTCTTTGGCACCCTGAAGGCCGAGTATTTCCGTCTTGCAGCGCCCAACAGCCTAGATGCGCTCGAAGCGGGCGTGCATGATTACGTCAACTACTACAACCACAAACGCATCAAGCTCGGGTTGCAGGGACTCAGCCCGGTCCAATATCGGCTGAGAAGCACCGCCTAACCGGCGGGATCGTCACCGTCCAACTTCTGGGGGTCAGTTCAGTTTCGCGGAGGCCCGTTGGTTTGAGTCAGAACGAGCTGGTCTGAGGCCAAGCGGGTTTGCTTGACTATTTGGCCATTGTCTCTCTTTTTTAGCGGTGCGCAGGTGCCGCCGGAGGCAACTGGTTGAGCCATGGGTTTTCATGGTTCCCCCTTTTTTTGCCCCGCCGTCTGGGCGGGTCATGCTGCCCATTCCCATCGTCAACACGGGCACTTCAACTACGCGACGCGTAAACGGATCCACGCCAGTCTGCTGTGTGAACTTTTTCTGCCAAGCTGCGCAGACGCGAAGGACTCGCGCCCGTGGTGCCAAGCCGGGCCCAGGCATGCCGTAACTGCACGTCGGAGGTGAACCCGGCCGACGCCGCAGCGGCGGAAGTCGGGCCAATGCGCTGCAGATAGTGCAGCGGCGTGGTGCCCGCGTGCAGCGCGAACAGACGGCCCAGAAGCTGCGTCGATACGCGGCCTAGGCAGGCCATCGATTCGGCCGTCCGGTTGCTCTGCGGTTGCTGGCGGTGGCATCTTGCAGGCGGTGTAGCTGCAAGTGGAGGTGGCCGTGGTGGGCGAGAAGGGGCGAAGGCTCGGGGTCGGCCGGGCCGAGCCGCAACGAGACGCATCTTGTCAAGGTACTGGTGGTGGGTGGTTGCGTCGCGGCCGTCGAGGAGACCCGCATGCGCGGTCAGGAGCGCAGCGGATCAATTCCAGCCAACCCATATACCGAGTTTGTTGATTTCCAACACAACGTCAGGTGCTTCATCGAGACCGAAGAGATCCCGGCCTGCGTTCACCAAGTCTCTCGCAGATCAAGTGCCAACGCGATCAAGGCGTGTGCAACGTACATTTGCTGCATGCCTTGTCTGGCATTTCCTTCAGCGACTGGGCCGCTCGGTCGCGCGAACAACATCCAAAAAAGCGCTCACGGCATGCGATGCTCTTCCGACTTCGGAACAAACCAAACCGAAGTGACGATAAATCGGTGTCTGCAATGGAAGCACGCGCAGTCCCTTTTGATTCTCAGGCAGGGTCAGACTCGGCACGAGGGTGACGCCGACCCCTTCACGGACCAAGGCAAACGCACTCGCCCAGTCCTGAACCGTGACCCGCTGGTCGGCCAGCGACAAGCCTGCGGACTCCGCCAGACTTTTCCCATGAATCACGCATCCTCCTGTGGCCAGCACAAAAGGCTCCTCAACCAGTTCGCCGAGATTCACACTGCCATGAGGACTACGCAAAGCCAGAGGATGCCGCACCGGGACAACCGCCACCCATTCGTCATGCCCCAGCGGCACGGCGTTGCGTTCGGGTGAGGGATTCATGACGACGCCCAGGTCGATGGTGTTGTTGGTGAGCCAGGCCTCGACCTCGTCGTCGCTGGCTTCCAAGGCAACCACCTTGATGCCTGGGTGCAGTCGGCGGAAAGTACGCAGCAACGGCGGCAGCAGGGCGACAAACACGGACGGGAAACTCGCCAGCTTGATCCGTCCCCGATGCAAGCCCTTCGCTTCGTCGGCCAGGGCCTGGATCGCGTCGAGCTCGGCCAGCATCTTGCGTGCCCGGGCGATGACCTGTTCGCCAACGGCTGTCGGCACCGTGTGCCTGCGGTCTCGAACCAGCAGCGGCACCCCGAGCAACTCTTCCAGCCGTGCGATCGCCTGGCTCGCGCCCGATTGGGTCACACCGAAATTCGCCGCCGCCTTGGAAATGCCGCCCGACTCTGCGATCGCGATGAGCAGTCGCCAGTGCATGAGGTTCATCATGGTCAGTAGCTCAACTTATGCAATGAATCTGCAAGTCTAATTTTACTTCTGCGACATCGCTGAGCAAAATGGACTCATCGCCCCCACTTGGTGCTGGTCATGTCCATCGAAGTCAAATCCACCCTCGCTGCACCGAAGCGCATCGGTGGGATGCAGTCGCCAGCATTCGTTCTTACTGCCGTCGGCATCAGTTCGTTCATGGTGACGTTGGATGTGACGGCGGTCAACGTGGCCTTGCCGAGCATCGGGGACATGTTTGGCCTGCCCCTATCCGCGTTGCAGTGGGTCGCCAGTGCCTATACGCTGGTCTTCGCCAGCCTGCTCCTCACGGCCGGCGCCTCCAGCGACCGGTGGGGCGCGCGCCCGGTGTTCCTGGGCGCCCTGACGTTTTTCACCCTGGCGTCGGCAGCCTGCGGCCTGGCCCATAGCGTGGCCGAGCTGATCGCCGCCCGCGCGGTGCAAGGCCTTGGCGCCGCGGCGATCCTGCCCAGTTCCATGGCTTTACTGACGAATGCCTTTCCGCAGGCCAATCAGCGGGCGCGGGCGGTGGCCATTTGGAGCGGAATCTCGGCGACCGCGTTGGTGGCGGGGCCGCTGATCGGTGGGTTCCTGGTCCAGACCCTCGGCTGGCGTTCCATCTTCTTCGTGAACATTCCGGTCTGCCTGGTGGTCCTCTCCATCGCCGCCATCTCCGCCGGTAAGCCAGCGACCCATCGGCGCGCCTTTGACCCTGCTGGTCAGCTTCTTGCGGTCGTGGCTCTGTTCACCATCACCTTCTCGACCATTGAGGCCCGTCAATACGGCTGGACGTCGCCAGCCATCGTCGGCGCGCTGGCCATCGGCGTGGCCGCAAGCCTGCTGTTTATTGCGGTCGAACATCGTCGGCAGGAGCCGATGCTGCCACTCAGCCTGTTCCGGTCTCGGACCTTCTCCGCGTCGGTGGGCGCGGCGTTTCTCTACAACCTCTCGTATTACGGTGCGCTGTTCGTCCTGCCCGTGGCGCTGCAGGCGCAGGGCTACTCGCCGCTGTCGGTGGGCGTCCTGCTGATCCCGATGACTCTATCGACCGCCGTGTTCGCCACGGCCTCGGGCTGGATCGTCAACGCCATCGGTGCTCGCTTGCTAGCCGCCCTGGGGATGTTGGCCGGGGTGCTCGGCGCAGCGATCTTGGCCACCTTCGGCTTTACGTCCTCGAGCATGAGCGTCGGTGGATTGCTCATCGGCATGGGCGGCGGCACGCTACCCCTGATCGTCGCAGCAGCCCTCTCGAGCCTGCCTCCAGAACTCGTCGGCGTGGGATCCGGAGTATTGAACGCTGCACGCCAGAGCGGCGGCGCCATGGGCATCGCCGTCCTCGGCGCATTGCTGCAGGGCGCCACCCTGAAAGCCGGTCTGGCGTTGGCGATGATCGCCGCCGTCTTTCTGGCGGGCGCCGTCCTCACCTTTTTCTTTATGCGAGAGGGTACTCGCCCAAAGTGAACGGCTGATTGCCTTGCAGCTTCTGCAAGCCAAGTTCATGACGCGAAAGGCACTATCTGTCGTGATTGGTACTGTTTTACAACGATGGTCGCAGATTGCGGCGCAACCGTCAGTCCGCAGTTACCAAATGACGGCTATCCCTACAACCCGGCACTCTCGCCACGGAGTTCACTGAGTTCGACATATGTGGGTTTGGAGTGGCCCAGGAACCCGAAGACCATCGCAGCAGAAAGCAAGCTGATGGCGGCCAGCACGTAGAGCAGGAGATGAAATGCGTCTGCGTAACTGTGCATGAGCCCGATATGCGTCGCGTTTGGCAGCAACTGCAGCGCGCGGGACATGTCGCCCATCGCCAGGCGATTGGCCGCAGCGCACAAAGTGGCACTGCTCACGCTGGCAGGTTCGGTGCTTGCCAAGTTCGCTTGGACCATCCCACCGAGCAGCGCCGTCACGATGGCAAGCGCAATGCCCTCTCCGGCAACGCGCGTTGTGTTGAAGATGCCGGTCGCCATGCCCGCCCGCTCCTTGGGTACGACGCTGACTGCAAGACCGTCCATCAAGCCCCACGGCAGGCTCACGCCGATGCCAATGAGGATCATGGCCAAGATGGTCTGATCCGGCAGTTGCCCAGGAGGACACTGGGCCAGCCACACATTGCCGCAGGCGCACAGCAGAAGCCCGACGCCGGAGATGAGACCAGGCGAAAGCCACCGAGTCAGCATCCCGGCAAGGAAGGGAATGACAAGCATCGGTGCCGACAGCGCGAACATCATTTGCCCCGCTGTCATCGCGTCCAGCCCCTCAATCCCGATAAAGCGCTGAGGCAGAAGCACCAGCAGGACGACGTAGGCATACGCAGGCGCTGCCGCCAGGAACTGGACGCCGATGAAACGCGGGTAGCGAAACAGGGACAAGTCGAGCATCGGCCGTTTGGATCGCCGTTCGACAATCACGAAGGTGGCCATGATCAGACTGGATGTTGCGAGCAGGGCCAGCACGGGTGCGCTCAACCATCCGTTTTCCGGCACGAGCAGGACCGCAACGGTGAAAAACGTCAAAGCACCGGTGAATGTTGCCGCGCCCAGCCAATCGAATCCTGTCGCACCTGGGTCGCGCGTTTCGCGGATGCACCATCCACCTAACGCGAAGGCGAGCAGCGTGATCGCCGTCACACTCAGGAAGACAGAACGCCAGCCGAAATGCTCAATCAAAAATCCGGCGACGACCGGGCCGCAGGCCAGGCCGACGCCAAACGTGGTCCCCAGCAGACTGAACGCACGGGTGCGCGCGTTGCCTTCGAACTCCTGGGCCAATGCCGCGGCGCCCGACGACAGCGCCGCGGCGCTGGCGACTCCTTGCAGCGCCCGTAAAGTATCCAGCCAGAGCATGCTAGTGGCGTGCATCGCGATCAGTGACAAGATTGCGAATCCCATCGTTCCGAGCATGAACAGCCGCTTGCGTCCATAGCGATCGGCGAGAGAGCCGCCAATCATGAGACTGCTACCGAACGCTAGCATGAACGCGTTCGTCACCCAGCTAAGTTCGATGGGGGTTCCGCCCAAACCTTGCGCGATAGCAGGCAATGCAACTGCCGGGCCAGTGAAGCTGACGGGCATCGAGAGTCCGGAAAGGCAAATGGCACCCAGGACCAACAGCTTCTGCGTTCCGTTGTAAGTGCCACATTCGTCCATGCTCATACAGAAATCCTCTAGTCAAATGCTGGTGAAGGTCATGGTCCCGAATAGGCGTACCACACTTCGCATTGAGGATGATGCTAGGCAGAGGGCGTCCTGAGATAAATGGCCTTGCTATCCGAACAATGTGGATGAAAATTCCGCAATACCGGTAAGACGCGTTACGCGATTTGCACTATGGACAATTTGAGTGGGCTGGCCGCTTTCGTGCGGGCTGCCGAAACGCTGAGCTTCGTTGCCGCAGGCCGCGATCTCGGGCTTTCCGCTTCCGCTGTCGGCAAGAGCATCGCCCGCCTCGAAAAGCATTTGGGTGTCAGGCTTTTCCATCGCACCACACGTCAGATCAGCTTGACCGACGAGGGCATGACGTTTTTCGTGCGTTGCCGCAGTGCACTGCAAGAGATCGAGGACGCCGAGGCAGAGCTTTCGAAGGCAAAAGGGACACCGCGCGGCAGGCTGAAGATCAGTTTGCCCACCATTGGTTACCGCCTTCTCTTACCCGTCATCCCACAATTTCGCCATGCATACCCCGAAATTGACCTGGAATTCGATTTCAGCGACCGCCTGGTAGATGTGATCAACGAGGGCTTCGACGCTGTGATCCGCAGTGGCCCTTTGTCCGACTCCACCCTTACGGCGAAACCTCTCTGCCCCTATCGGTTCATCGTGTGCGCATCGCCCGCCTACTTTGTTCAATATGGGGCGCTTGGCAATGCCCGTGACCTCGCGAATCACGTGTGTTTGCGATTCAAGTATCCGTCGAGCGGCAAGCTCCAGGAGTGGCTAGTCAAT
>NZ_MEGQ01000082.1:6994-7997 GCF_001725585.1 Thiomonas sp. SCN 64-16
CGCCTCTGTTCGATCGCAGCAGCTCGTCTTTAACAATACCGAAGCCGTACTGTCGGCCGCGCTGCAAGGACTTGGTATTGCCTACGTTCCAGACTTCGTCGCGCGTGAACCGCTGGCCGAGGGGAAGTTGCTCCCTGTGCTCGAGAGTGCGAGCACCCGTCAAGGCATGTTTCAGATTCTCTGGGCGACGAATCGGCACATGGTTCCGAGGCTGCGCGTATTCATTGACTTTCTGGGGCAGCATCTACACCGCGAGTGAACAGCCGCCGGGTTTGATGGAGGTCCCACAGGACTCCGGTCAATCACGATCACATCGCCCTCGACGAAAACGGCCGCCACCGTCTCCGGACCGGCCTCCAGCAGGCTGGTCTCCAGATCCTGAGCACACTCGCGCGAGCAGGTGTTGGGGTCCAGGTCGAACTTGCAGCGGTAGCAGTAGGGATCGGTAAAGCGCACGATGCCGGGTAGACCCGGCTCGAACAGCTCGCGCCGCGGATCGCCCGACAAGGAGAGCATGGCCAGAGTGGCGCCGTGGTAGCTGCGCGTGCGCGCCACCACCTTGTTGCGCCCGGTGACCATGCGGGCCATCTTGAGAGCATTCTCGTTGGCCTCCGCCCCGGACAGACAGAGAAAACTCTTGTTCAGTCCGGGGGGAGTGATTTCGGCCAGTAGTTGACCGGCCCGGGCCTTGTCGGGGAAGGCGGCGGTGGGACTGGCCACCAGTCCGCGCTGCCCCGCTTCGGCCATGGCCTGCTGCATGCCGGGATGTCCGTGACCCAGGTTGGCGTTTCAGGTGGTGGAACCCAGGTCCCACCACCACTCGCCGTCGGCCGTTTGAAAACGCGCGCCCTTACCCCCGGTAATTTCCAGGGGAGCCGCTTTTTTCTGAGCCGTCCAGGTATAAAAAACGCGTTCGCGCTGGGTCTCGATGACGTCGCTCATGCCAGTTTGGAAGCAACGTCCTTACATGCCTGAGTGAAGATGCCGTGAGCCACGATGGCCT
>NZ_MEGQ01000083.1:0-6929 GCF_001725585.1 Thiomonas sp. SCN 64-16
TAAGCCCACCCCGAAACCTTCGCTTCGCTCAGTTTTCCCCTCAAGGGACAAGAAACTCTTGGGGCGGCCTGGCGAGTTTCTTGAAAGCATTCACTCCATGCCCCGCGTTCACATCCTCCCGGCAGAAACCGATCTTCTTGCCGACCCCGACGAGAACCTGCTGAAGCTGCTCAGGCGGCATCAGGTGCCGATTCGTTATTCCTGCAAGTCGGGGGAATGCGGTTCGTGCAAGTGCGTGCTCGAGTCGGGTCAGGTCAAGCTGAAAAAATATGACCCCAAGGCGCTGCCGGATGCGCAGCGGGATAGCGGCATCATTCTGGCCTGCCGTGCCACTCTGAGCGAAGACATCACCATCCGGCTGACCGATAGCGACGATCTGATCGCGCACCCCGAGCGCAAATTGCTGTGCCGCGTGGTGGCGCTGGAGCCGTTGACGCAGGATATTTTCGCGCTGCGGCTGCACATCGAGTTCGCCGATATGGAGGGCATTCCCTTCACCTTTTCGGCCGGCCAGTATGCCCAGATCGTGGTCGAGGTAGACGGGCAGGAAATCGCGCGCGATTTCTCCATGGCCAGCACCCCGGTGGATGCGGAATATGACGATCTGCTGGAGTTTCACATCCGCCGCACCCCGACCGGGGCGCTGAGCAGCCTGCTGGGTGGTGTGATTCGTCCTGGCGCACAGCTGCTGGTGCGCGGGCCCATGGGAACGAGTTACTTTCGCCCGCGTCACCAAGGGCCGCTCTATGCCGTGGGCGGCGGCACGGGCCTGGCACCCATGCTCAGTGTGGTGCAGACCGCGCTCGACAACGGCAAGCTCGAACCCGTGGTGCTGTTTGCCGGATTTCGCAATCAGGCCGATGTGTACGGACTGGAGCAGATGGAGCAGATGCGCCGCAGCTATCGCAACTTCAGCTATCACCTTGCGCTGGACGAGGCGCAACCGGGAGATCCGCCGCAGGCCGTGCATCGCCCGCTGGCCGCGCATCTGCTGGAACAGGTGGCCGAGTTTGCCGGTTCCAAGGTCTATCTGGCCGGGCCGCCGGGCATGGTCGAGGCCATCAGCGCGTCACTGCTGGAACGGGGCCTGCCGGAGAACGATCTGCACGCCGACGCGTTCTACCCGCCCGTAACAGCAGAGCTTGCCCCTGCCGCCTGAAGCGTGAGCGGCAAGCGCGCTACGCAGACGTATTAAAATCTGCTAACAACTCTCAGGCAAACGCGGGGCCGTCCCCAGTTTTCTTGACCCCCAAGGGGGCGAGTCGGGTGCAGCCTGACTCTGGGGGCGCTGACTTGAGCGCCACGCATCGACACATTGCGCCCGCCTTCGGGCACCTGCGGCACAGCGGACGACTTCCGGCTGATACCGCCCTTTACCGGGTATCTATGAACACGCAAGAGGCCAAGCGGGTCCTCGAGACCGCGCTGATCTGTGCTTCCCAAGCCCTTTCCGTCGCTGAACTGCGGCGCCTGTTCGACGACACGATCGCCGCCGACACCGTGCGCGCGCTGCTCGATGAACTGCGCAGCGATTGGCAGGAGCGCGGCGTCGAGCTCGTGCGGCTGGCGCAGGGCTGGCGCTTTCAAAGCCGGGCGGAGATGCAGCCTTTTCTCGACCGGCTCTATCCCGAGAAGCCGCAAAAGTATTCGCGCGCCGTGCTGGAAACCCTGGCCATCATCGCCTACCGTCAGCCCGTGACCCGGGGCGACATCGAAGAGATTCGCGGGGTGGTGGTCAATGCCCAGATCATCCGTCAGCTTGAAGACCGGGGCTGGGTCGAAGTGATCGGCCACCGCGAAGCGCCGGGCCGACCGGCCCTGCTGGCGACCACGGAGCAATTTCTCGACGATCTCGGACTGAAAACCCTCGACGCCCTGCCCCCGTTGGGCGAGCGCGGCGACGTGCTGCCGAATTTCGACGGCCTGCAGCAGCGCCTGCCTGAAATCGAGAGTCTGGAAGCCCCGCAAGCAACCCCACGGCAAGAAGCGCCAGACCCTGCCGCGGTCGACGCTGAACCCGGTGAACACCATCCTCCGTCTGAAACGACCGAAGTCGTGCAGCCGGCCTCTATGCCCCGCAGTGCGCCCGAAGGTGCGCTGCCGAACGACTGACCTTGAACGGACAGCACCATGAGCTCTACCGACTCGCCTGACTCCCCCGAAATCAACCCTGCGCCCGAGGCTGTAGAGGCCGTGGCCGATACGCTGCCAGCGCGCAAGACCCGTGCCGCCCCTCGCCGCACGCCGCGCAAGACCGCGGCTGCAAGCACCGAAGAGGGCGCAGCGCCGGAGTCTGGCGAAGCTGTTGCGCCGCCCATTGTCGAAGGAGTGGCGGCTTTGCCAGTCGAGCCCGAGGCGCATAGCACTGTGAGTGCAGACGCCGGCGTGGCAGAGGCCGCCGAGGCGAGCCCGCAGGCTGAGCCGCTGCCGTTGCTTGAGCCCAAGCGCACGGCGCGTCCGCCACGTTCACCGAAAAGCCCGCGTCACCAGACCGAGCCGCAGGCGCCGCAGCTTGAGGCGACGACACCTGCCGCCGCGGCGCCCGCGCCGCTGGTGGGCGTGCAGATTCAGGATGTGATTTCTGGCACTTACGACCAGGCGGCGGAAACCGCCGAGATCGTGCGCCGTGTGCTGGCCCCGGCCGAAGATGCGCCCAAGCTGCATAAGGTGCTGGCGCAAAGCGGCGTGGGTTCACGTCGCGAGATGGAAGACCTCATCCTGGCCGGGCGGGTATCGGTCAACGGCGAACCGGCGCATCTGGGACAGCGCATCCTGCCGACCGACCAGATTCGCGTCAACGGCAAGATCATCAAGCGCCGCCTGCGGCCGGCCCAGGCCCGCGTGCTGGCCTATCACAAGCCGACGGGTGAAGTGGTGTCGTTCAAAGACCCGGAAGGACGTCCCACGGTGTTTCAGCATCTGCCCAAGCTGCAAGGGTCCAAGTGGACCGCAGTCGGGCGGCTGGATATCAACACCGAAGGCCTGTTGCTGTTTACCACCTCGGGCGATCTGGCCAACCGGCTGATGCACCCGAGCTACGGTGCCGAGCGCGAATACGCCGTGCGGGTTCTGGGCGAGCTTGACGCGGCAGCCCGCGACGAATTGCTCGAGGGCGTGCAGTTGGGCGATGGCCCGGCGCGTTTTCTGAGTCTCGAAGAGGCGGGCGGCGAGGGCGCCAATCGCTGGTGGCGCGTGGTCATCTCCGAGGGGCGCAACCGCGAAGTGCGTCGCATGTTCGAGGCGGTTGGGCTGACGGTGAGCCGTCTCATCCGGGTGCGCTATGCCAGTGTGGTGCTGCCTGCGGGGCTGCGGCGCGGCGATTTTGTCGAGCTCGACAAATCGCTGGTGCAGGCGCTGCAAGGCCGCAGCGGCGAGGCGCCTTCAGGTGCAGGAGACCGCCCCGCGCGCCGCCCGAACGGGCAGAACCAGGGCGGACGGCGCAACGACAGCCGTGGCAGTGGCCGCGGCGGACGCGGCAAGGGGCAGGGCGGCGACCAGCAGCAGCCCGGGCCGGATAGCTACGCCCGCACCACGGTCGAGGCGCTGTTCGGCAAGAGCCCGGTGGTGCGTAGCGGCGGCGGTTCCTGGGGCGGCGCAGGCAATTTCTCGACCGGAAACAAGCCCGGCGGACAATCGCGCCGCAAATCGGGCGGCAAGCAGGGCAGTTCGCAGCCCGATCCGATGAAAACCAGTTTCGGTTACATCCACAAAGATGCTGGGCCGCATCGCACGGGCGGCGGGGGCGGCCCCTCGGGAGGGCGCCGACGCAGCGGCGGCGGTGGAGGTGGCGGTGGCAATCGCGGCGGGCGCTGAGCCCTGTGTGTGACCCTGCAGCACAAGTTCGGTGCTGTCTACAATGATGAATTAACCCTTTGATTTCAGGAGCAAAGTATGACCATTGAGCGCACGCTCTCCATCATCAAACCCGACGCCGTTGCCAAAAACGTGATCGGCCAGATCTACGCCCGTTTCGAGTCGGCCGGTCTGAAAATTGTCGCTGCGCGCATGGCGCATTTGTCGCGCGCCGAGGCCGAAGCGTTTTATGCGGTGCACAAGGCCCGTCCGTTTTTCAAGGATCTGGTGGATTTCATGATCTCGGGCCCGGTGATGATCCAGGTGCTTGAAGGCGAAGGCGCCATTCTCAAGAACCGCGACCTGATGGGCGCAACCGACCCGAAAAAAGCCGCCCCCGGCACCATCCGCGCCGACTTCGCCGACAGCATCGATGCCAATGCCGTGCATGGCTCCGACGCGGCGGAAACCGCGGCGCAGGAGATCGCTTTCTTCTTCCCGGCGATGGCGATCTATTCCCGTTGATCGTTTGCTGATCGTTTGCTGATTAGTCTGCTGATCCCCCCGCCGACTCCCCGTTGATGCCGCGCCCATGTCTGGCGAACTGACCTCTACCAATCTTCTCCAGTTCGATCGCGACGGATTGGTGGAGTGGTTCGGGCGTCACGGCCATGCGGCGTTTCGCGCTCGGCAGGTCTTTCGCTGGATGCACCAGAAAGGCGTGGCCGATTTCGAGGCCATGAGCGATCTGGCCAAGCCCTTGCGCCAATTCTTGCGGGAGCATGCGCACATCGCCGCGCTGCCTGTGCTCAGCGAACAGCGCTCGGCCGATGGCACGGTGAAATGGCTGTTCGATGTCGGGCAGGGCAACGCCGTCGAGGCGGTGTTCATTCCAGAGGCGCAGCGCAACACGCTGTGCGTATCGTCTCAGGCCGGCTGTGCGGTGAATTGCAAGTTCTGCTCCACCGGGCATCAGGGCTTCAGCCGCAATCTGCAAACCTGGGAAATTCTTGCCCAGCTCTGGCACGCCGAGTTCACCATGCGGCGCGAGCTGGGTCTGCCGGGCGGCGAGCGCGCGATTTCGAACGTGGTGATGATGGGCATGGGCGAGCCGCTGCAAAACTACAGCGCGCTGGTTCCCGCGCTGCGCACCATGCTCGACGACGATGGTTACGGTCTGTCGCGTCGCCGTGTCACGGTGTCCACCTCGGGTGTGGTGCCCATGATCGACCGGTTGTCGCAGGATTGTCCGGTGGCGCTGGCGGTCTCGCTGCATGCGCCCGTTGATGCGCTACGCGACGAACTGGTGCCGCTCAATCGCAAGTACCCGCTGCACGAACTGCTGGCGGCGTGCAAGCGCTATCTCGACTTTGCCCCGCGCGACTTCATCACCTTCGAATATTGCATGCTCGACGGTGTGAACGACACCCCGGCACTGGCGGAGGATTTGGTGCGGCTGGTGCGCGCTGCGCAGGTCAACTGCAAGTTCAATCTGATTCCGTTCAACCCGTTTCCCCAGTCCGGGCTCAAGCGATCTTCCGCGGCGCGGGTCGCGGCGTTTGCCCAGGTGCTGCTCGATGCGGGCCTGGTCACCACGGTGCGCAAAACCCGCGGCGACGATATCGACGCCGCTTGTGGTCAACTGGCGGGCGAGGTGCAGGATCGCACCCGCCGCGTCATCCGCATGCAGCAGGCTGCCGCAGCGCCGACTGCGGCCCGCCTGGGTCATTGAGGGAGACTTTGCCCATGTTCCTGAATCTTTGTGCGCGGTCCCACGTTTCGGCTTGGCGGGTAGCCGTACTCGGTTTGCTGATGGCAGGCGCCGCGTTGCTCGGCGGCTGCGCCACGCAGACGCAGCGTGCGGCAGAGATGGGCTCGGGCGCGACTTTGAGCACCCAGCAGACCGATGTTCTCAAGCGTGTTCAGTTGCGTCTAGAACTCGCCGAGGGCTACTACCAGCGCGGGCAGTTCACCGTGGCGCTCGAAGAGGTGAACAAGGCGCTGGCAGAGAAATCTGATTTCGTGCCCGCCTACACCATGCGCGCGCTCATCTATACCGCGTTGAACGACACCGCCAAGGCCGAGGCCAATTACCGCGAGGCGCTGCGGCTCTCGCCGGACAATCCCGATGCGCTGCACAACTATGGCTGGTTCCTGTGTCAGCAGCGTCGCTACCCGGACTCGTTCGTTCAGTTCAACAAGGCCCTGGCCATCCAGAATTACCGCTATCCGGTGCGCACTTATCTGGCGCTGGGGGTGTGCCAATACCGGGCAGGAGATCTGGCTGCATCGGAAGGCACGCTCAAAAAGGGCTTCGCGCTCGACCCGGGCAATCCTGCGTTGTCCACCAATCTGGCTGTCGTGCTCGACCGCATGGGCAAGCCCAAGGAAGCGCTGTTCTACATTGCCCGCGTCAACAGTGGTCAGTACGCCAGCGCCCAGTCGCTTTGGGTCGGCATTCTGATTGCCCGCAAGGCGGGTAATGCGATGGACGCTGCGCTGTGGACCAATCAACTCGTCCAGCGCTTTCCAGACTCGCGTGAAGCCATCGCCGCGCAGCAGGGGAAGTTTGACGATTCCGCCCTGCTGAACTACTGATTCCGTATGACTGAACCCACTCCGGAACTGATTGCCAGCCGTGCCAAGGCGGGGGCTGCCCTGCGCGAGGCGCGCATGGGAGCCGGGCGCAATGTCGAAGAGCTTGCCGCACAGCTCAAGGTGGCCCCTGCAAAAATCGCTGCGCTGGAGGCAGGTGATTGGTCGGCGCTGCCCGACGACACTTTCGGCCGTGCGCTGCTGCGGAGTTGCTGCAAGGCACTGAAAATCGATGCGAAACCCCTGCTCGACCTGCTTCCGGGCGCCCCAGTGCTGCACAGCCCGGTGCCGGAAGAGGAGGGCGCGGAGTTGGCCGCACGCGTGCCAGAGCGTCCTTTGCCGCGCGCGGCGGGGGGCGCGCGTAAATCGCGCGGTCTGCTTTGGTTGGCGGTGTTGATCGTTGCGCTGGCCGCCGTGGTGTTTTTCTGGCCCGCCTTGCGGGGTTTGACCGAGGGGCTGATGCCAAGCGCTGCGAAGCCCCAACAACCCGCGCCGGGCTCGGTGGAAAGCATGTTGCCTGCCGCTTCGCAGTCGGCCTCGCA
>NZ_MEGQ01000084.1:0-6506 GCF_001725585.1 Thiomonas sp. SCN 64-16
CTTACGGTCTGCAGAAACGGGTAGACCTGGGCCGCGCCTTGGCGATGGAGCCCAAGCTACTACTGCTCGATGAGCCTATGGCCGGCATGAATCTGGAAGAAAAGGAAGACATGAGCCGCTTCATCCTCGAAGCGCGCGAGGAGTTCGGCACAACGATCGTATTGATCGAACACGACATGGGGGTGGTGATGGATCTGTCAGACCGAGTCGTTGTGCTGGACTATGGCCGCCAGATTGCCGATGACACCCCTGATGCGGTACGCGCGAACCCGGAGGTGATCCGCGCCTACCTCGGATCGGCCACACAGGAAGGGTGAGAAACCATGGGATTTTTCATCGAAACCATCATCGCCGGCCTCATGTCCGGCGTGCTCTACGCCCTGATCGCGCTGGGCTTCGTGTTGATCTACAAAGCCTCCGGGGTGTTCAACTTTGCCCAGGGTGCAATGGTGCTATTCGCCGCGCTGGCCATGGCGCGACTCCAGGAACACATGCCCTGGCCGCTGGCCTTTCTGCTGGCTTTCGCCATCATGGTGGTGCTTGCCTGGTTGATTGAAAGGCTGGTGCTACGCCATTTGATCAATCAGGAAGGCGTCACCTTGTTGATGGCGACCCTTGGCGTGGCTTACTTCCTCGAAGGGCTGGGACAAATGGTCTGGGGTGACGACATTTACCCCATTGATCTCGGCATGCCCAAGCAGCCCACCATCATGTTGGAGTCATTGATACCGGGCGGCATCCTGGTGAGCAACGAAGACCTCATCGCCGCAGGTTCGGCAGCGGCCCTAGTTGCTCTGCTCACCCTATTCTTCCAGAAATCGGGCGTTGGTCGGGCATTGCGTGCCGTCGCCGACGACCACCAAGCAGCGCAGTCCATCGGCATCCCGCTGTCACGCATGTGGGTGATTGTGTGGTCCATCGCCGGCTTGGTCGCTTTGGTGACCGGAATGATCTGGGGCTCCAAGCTGGGGGTGCAATTTTCGCTATCGCTTATTGCCCTCAAGGGTCTGCCGGTGGTCATTCTTGGCGGGCTCACCTCGGTGCCGGGAGCTATCGTCGGTGGCCTCATCGTCGGCCTCGGCGAGAAGCTTGCCGAGGTCTACCTCGGCCCATTGCTCGGTGGCGGAATTGAAAGCTGGTTTGCCTACCTGCTTGCCCTACTGGTACTTCTCGCGCGGCCGCAAGGGCTTTTTGGCGAACGCATCATCGACCGCGTTTGATAGGAGGCAACTCGATGCTCTATCGTGAAAATGGCCAGTTCAAGACCCGCTACGTCGATGACGCCCAGATCTTCCCGATCCGTCAGGATCGCTTGTTCATCGGCGCCGTGTTGTTGATCGCCTTTGTCGCCGTGCCCTTGCTGGGCTCGGATTACCTGCTTCGCGCTTTATTGGTGCCGTTTCTCATACTGGCGCTGGCCGCTATTGGTCTCAATGTATTGGTCGGCTACTGTGGCCAGATTTCGCTTGGCACGGGCGCTTTTATGGCAGTAGGCGCCTACGCGGCCTTCAACTTGATGGTGCGTCTGCCCGGCATGCCGCTACTGATCGCGCTGGTACTGGCCGGACTGATTGCTGCCCTGGCTGGCATGGTGTTCGGTCTACCGAGTTTGCGCATCCGAGGGCTATATCTGGCCGTAGCCACACTAGCCGCGCAGTTCTTTTCCGACTGGGTATTCGCTCATGTGCCGTGGTTGACCAATGGGTCATCGTCTGGGTCTGTTACTGCCCCTCAGTTGCAGGTCTTTGGCTTCGTGATTGACAGCCCCACCCGCAAATATCTGTTCTGTCTAGTCATACTGAGCGTTCTCGCCCTGCTCGTCAAAAACCTGGTGCGTGGCCGTAAGGGTCGCGAATGGATGGCCACGCGCGACATGGATGTGGCGGCCAGCGTGATCGGAATTTCTCCGGTGCGTGCCAAGTTGTCCGCGTTCGCCGTGAGCAGCTTCATTGTCGGCATCGCGGGCGCACTCTGGGCCTTCGTTCATCTCGGATCCTGGGAGCCTGCCGCGTTCAATATTGATCTCTCGCTCAAGCTGCTGTTCATGATCATCATCGGCGGCCTAGGCTCGGTGATGGGCAGTCTGTTCGGCGCGGCCTTCATCGTGCTGCTTCCCATTTTTCTCAACCGCCTGCTCAGCTTTCTCGGGCTGCAAGCGTCCACTAGTTTTATTTCGCACCTGGAGTTGATGACCTTTGGGGTGTTGATCGTGCTGTTCCTGATCGCTGAGCCGCATGGCATGGCAAAGCTATGGAGCACGGCCAAGAACAAACTGCGGCTATGGCCTTTTCCGCACTGAGTTTTCCAAGCGGCGTAATCGCCGCACCTTGCCTGACCTCACCAAAACGATGAAGGAGACCCTCATGAACATGCGAAAAACCCTATTGGGCGCGACCGCCATGGTCGCGCTGGCAGCCTCGCTCGCTGGCCCGCTGGCGCAGGCTGCGGCAAATGAACAGTTCTTCCCAGTGCTTGTCTACCGTACCGGCCCCTACGGCCCGAACGGCGTACCGTGGGCCAATGGGTACGTCGACTATCTCAAAATGATCAATGCACGAGATGGTGGCGTCAATGGCGTAAAGCTCACCTGGGAGGAGTGCGAGACGGCCTACGCAACAGACCGCGGCGTTGAATGCTACGAGCGCCTCAAAGGGAAAGGCCCGACTGGGGCCACCGTAGTGCAACCACTATCCACCGGGGTGACGTTTGCTCTCACGGAAAAAGCCCCAAAGGACAAGATTCCGCTGATCACCGCAGGCTACGGACGGTCTGAATCCGCCGACGGCGCAGTCTTCAAGTGGAACTTCCCGATGCTCGGCACCTATTGGACCGCTGCGGACATCATCGTGCAGGCGCTCATCAAGCGTGAGGGCGGGGCCGGAAAGCTCAAGGGAAAGACGATCGCACTCGTCTATCACGACTCTCCCTACGGGAAAGAGCCCATCGCGATGCTTGAGGCCCGCTCCAAGATGCACGGTTTCAAGTTCATCAAGTTGCCGGTCACCCACCCTGGCGTCGAGCAGAAGGCGATTTGGCTGCAGGTCCGCCGGGAACGGCCCGATTATGTGCTGCTGTGGGGATGGGGCGTGATGAATGCAACCGCGCTGAAAGAGGCCGTCGCCACAGCCTATCCACTGGATCGGATGTATGGCGTGTGGTGGTCTGGCGCTGAGCCGGATGTGAAGGATGTTGGCGAATCCGCCAAGGGCTACAACGCGCTTGCCATGCAGTACGGCGCTGGAATTGGCAAGGTTCAGCAAGACATCTTGAAATACGTCTATGACAAGAACAACGGCACTGGCGCACGGGATCTGGTCGGCCAAGTGCTCTACAACCGCGGTCTGTATTCCGCCATGCTCGCAGTCGAGGGCGTGCGCCGCTCCCAAGAACAATATGGCAAGAAACCCATGACTGGGGAGCAGGTGCGCTGGGGCCTGGAGAATCTGAACTTCAATGACGCTGCGCTGAAAAGACTGGGCATCGAAGGACAGCTTCGACCCCTGCGAACCACTTGCGATGACCACATGGGATCAAGCTGGGCGCGCATGCAGACGTGGGACGGGAAAAAGTGGGTGATGCACGACGCCTGGTATGAGGCCGACATGCAGATCATCAAGCCCATGGTCCGCGAGGCCGCAGCCAAATACGCCAAGGAGCACAACATTACGCCGCGCGACTGCGCAAAGGAAATGACCTCGGGCTCCTGATGATCCACCCTGCCCGGCCAAGCTCACTGCAGGTCGGGCGCCCACCCGATTTTCTAGGCGACCCATGACTACCCACACCACTGCGCAGGCTGTCCCACCCATGCTCGACGTGCAGGGCATTGAGGTGATTTACAACCATGTCATCCTCGTCCTAAAGGGGGTGTCCATTCGCGTCGACAAGGGACGCATAGCAGCGCTGCTCGGAGGCAACGGGGCAGGGAAAACCACGACCTTGCGCGCAGTGTCGTGCCTGCTTCGTGCCGAGCGTGGCGAGGTCACCAAGGGTTCCATTCACTATGAAGGCCACCGGATCGACAAGGAGGACGCGCCCGCCTTGGTTCGCCAAGGTGTGGTGCAGGTCATGGAGGGACGACACTGCTTTGCCCACCTGACCATTGAGGACAACCTGCTTGCCGGCGCCTACAGCCGCCGCGATGGCAAGGGTGCGGTGCAAGCGACCCTCGATAAGGTCTACACCTATTTTCCACGCCTGAAAGAGCGTCGTCACAGTCAGGCCGCCTATACCTCAGGCGGCGAACAGCAAATGTGCGCCATCGGCCGTGCGCTCATGGCGAGTCCCAAGCTCATCCTCCTCGACGAACCTTCGATGGGCCTTGCGCCGCAGGTCGTCGACGAAGTGTTCGCGATCGTTCGCGAGCTCAACCAACGCGAAGGTACGACTTTCCTGCTGGCCGAGCAGAACACGGCCATGGCCTTGCGCTATGCCGATCACGGCTACATCCTAGAGAACGGCCGTGTGGTCCTCGATGGCGCTGCGGCGGATCTGGCCGCCAACGATGACGTACGGGAGTTCTATCTCGGTCTGGCCGACCGGGGCCAGAAGTCATTCCGGGAGGCGCGAAGCTATCGCCGTCGAAAACGCTGGCTGAGTTGACCCGGCGGAAACCGTCAACAGATACCGAGGAGTAACCGTAGTCATGGAATGCCACGATACCCCCTATGACGCCCTTGAGACTCGGTCCGGAGATCAGCGAGAAGCCGAGTTCTGGAAGGCCCTGAGGCTCACCGCCGCGCATGCCAAAGCCAATGCATCAGCCTGGGCAGATAGGCTGCGCGAGATAGAACCTGAAGAGCTTACTGGGCGCGACGCACTCGCACGCATTCCAGTCTTGAGAAAGAGCGAGCTGCTGGCATTGCAAAGAGCAAGTTGCGAGCGCGGTGGCGATGTATTTGCTGGCCATGCCACCGTTGGTTGGACCACGCAGCAGCCACACCGGGCCACCGCACTCCGCGTATTCAGCTCCCCTGGCCCCATCTATGAACCTCAAGGCAGCGGCATCGATCCCTGGCGCATGGCGCGCGCCCTGCACGCAGCTGGGTTGCGCCCTGGGGAATTGCTGCACAACAGCTTCTCGTACCACTTCACCCCGGCAGGGGCCATGCTCGAAGGCGGCGCGCATCGGCTCGGATGTACGGTTTTTCCCGCTGGAATCGGACAGACCGAGTTGCAAGTGCAGGCCCTCGCCGATTTGGGCGCGCATTGTTATGGCGGAACCCCCTCATTTCTCGGCATCCTGGTCGATCGCGCCCAAGCGTTGGGCATCGCGCTGCCAAGACTGACCAAGGCACTCGTCTCTGGAGAAGCATTGAACAGTGCGCTGCGCGAGCGGCTGGATGCCGCAAACATTACCGCATTGCAATGCTATGCCTCCGCAGATGTGGGTCTGATCGCCTTTGAAACCCGAGAACGAAACGGATTGCTTATCGATGAATCCGTGCTCATCGAAATTTTGGATCCAAACAATCGTCCCGTCCCTGATGGCGAGGTCGGTGAAGTGGTTGTCACCGTACTCAACTCGGCATACCCGCTGATTCGTTTCGGCACAGGTGATCTGTCCTCTATCGTTCCCGAATCGCGTCACACTCCGCTATCTTGCGGCCGCACGCAATTGCGCATCGCAGGCTGGATGGGCCGAGCTGATCAGGCCACCAAAGTAAGAGGCCTTTTCGTTCACCCGCATCAGATTCAGGATGTTCTGAAACGCCATCCAGAAGTCCGCTGGGCACGACTGGAAGTGTCGCAGCGCGACGGAGAAGATCAAATGCAACTGATCTGCGTCTCGGAAGTGGCATCGCCCAACCTGGCCCAAGCCCTGCAACAAACGATGCGCGACCTCACAAAGCTGCGCGCCGAAGTCACCTGGCAGTCCAGCGAAAATTGGCTGCAGAATGCACCTACCATTTCAGACCTTCGCGCCAGACCTTCAAGCCAAGCTCAGGCCGATGGTTGAGGCGACAACCCCATCATGCCCGGACCGACCGCTGAATTCTGGAACGAACGCTTTCGCACCCACACGACTGGATGGGATCGCGGCACGGTGCATCCGCAACTTCTGCACTGGATCGCCGAGGGCACGCTCAAACCCTGTCGCATTCTGGTGCCGGGCTGTGGCGCGGGGCATGAGGTTTTGCATCTGGCGGCCGCAGGGTTTGAAGTCACCGCGTTGGACTACGCGGAGCAGGCCGTCGCCCTGGTGACCGAGCGCTTGCAGAAACAGGGTTTGAGGGCGACCGTTCTGCAAGCCGATGTGCGGCAATGGGACGCCCCGCAACCGTTTGACGCCATCTGGGAGCAAACCTGCCTGTGCGCGCTTTACCCGGACGATTGGATGGCTTACGCCAATCGGCTGCATCACTGGCTGGCACCACATGGGCGGCTCTTCGCGCTGTTCATGCAGACCCCCGCTGGCCACCCCAAACTGCTCCACTTATGGCCGGTCAAACTGCCCCAGGCAGGACGGTCGGATTATGCCGATTCGGCGGCGGTGGCAATGCGTG
>NZ_MEGQ01000085.1:0-6439 GCF_001725585.1 Thiomonas sp. SCN 64-16
ATGATCGCTACCGGGTAACGGCCGGTGATGAATTTGTCGTACTGGTCGTTGTACCAACTCTGCCAGACTTCGTTGAAGCGTCCGTTGTTGATCCAGAACTTGAACTTGGCTTTCTGCTCGGCCGCCGGCTTGAGCATGCCCGGCCACTTGGCGGGAAAGACCTGGATCTTCCCGGAAGGGGTGTCGAACTTGTCGTCCGGGTAAAGCGTCGGAGAGCCCACGAACTGGTCGCCAGTGACCGATTTGATCGGCATCTGAACCCCGTTGTTCCCCACCTTGCGCAGCAGCGCATAGGTGGCCATATAGCCGGTGTCGTAGCCTTCACTGTCGATCTTTGGCGCTCCGGGTCGACCCACACGGCGGAAGCCGTCGTTGAAGGCGTCTTCCGGCGTTTTCCAGTCGAAACCAGAAAACCGCTCAGCCATCTTGGCATTGCCCTCGGCCTTGTACATGGCCTCAATGGTCTGGGCGATGCGCGCGGCGATCAGGCAATCGGGCAGCGCCTCTCCGGGCGGCTCGATGAACTGCTCGCTCAGGCGCAAGCGCCGTTCTCCATTCATCGAGGTCAGATTCATTTCGCCGGGCAATGCGCCTGGGAACATGACGTGTGCGGCTTCCGCCAGCATGACCGGATAGATGTTCATCATGCCCACGAACAGCCCGCCTTTTTGCGTCGCAGCATAGATCACATCGACCATCTCTTTGGGCGTGGCGCCCAGCGCCCCCGCCATGGCCTTGCGCACGATCTGGCTGCGACGAATCACCGCTTCGCGCAGCGCCTGGGCGTTGTTGGTCGTCTGGAAGTTGTTGTCCGCCCAGTAGGTCATCATCTTGCCCTTGCCGTTGATCAGATAGTCATCGACCTCGATCAACTTGTCGTGCCGCGGAATCGGCACGCTCGACGCGGGATAACGCGCCTTCGGTTCGGGATAGGGCGGACGGGTGTATCCCTCCTGGTGCCCCCCCATGCGCACCCAACCCGTGCCGCGGCGGCTTCCCACGTTGTGGGTGGCGGCGACCACGGCTCCCATGGCCTGCTCGGTCACATAGTTGTTGTTGCCCCAGATGATGCCCTTCTCGAAGGCGATCATCGTTCGCGGCAATTTGCCAGGCGCCTTGGGCTTGAAAGCCCATTCGGCCGCCTGCTTGATCTGCGCCACCGGAATACCGGTGATGCGGCTGCACTCATCGAGCGACATGTGGTTGGCCTTGACGGCAGCCTCGAAACCTTCGGTGTGCTGGGCAATGAAGTCTTTGTTGATCCACCCCTGGTCAACGATATAGGTGAGCAAGCCATTCCACAACGCGGCGTCAGTGCCGGGATTGATGGCCAGATGCAGAACCTGATCCTTGGCGATGCTCTCGCTGATCGCAATCGAAGGCGTACGGCGCGGATCGACGAAGATGAACTTGCCTGCGGCCACCGGCTCGCCGGGGAACATTTTTTTCTTCTTGTCCACGGTGGCCCCTTGCAGATTGGGCAGCCAGTGCACGAGAAAATAGTTGGTCTGGTTTTCGTAGGGGTTGTTGCCGTTGGTCCAGATCACATCGGCGAGTTCGGCGTCTTCGTAGCTGTTGTTCAGCTCGAAAATGCCCATGTCCCGATTGCCGAAGCACTCGGAGTTGTAGGCCGGCCGGTTGTGGATACGGCAAGTCGGCGTCTGGATGGCCGAGAACACCAGCTTTCCGGTGCCCCAGGTATTTTCGAATCCGCCACCCGCGCCGCCATGGTCGAACATGGACACGGCAATGGCATCAGGCCCCTCTTTATCGAGAATTTTCTTGACCATGCCAGCGTAGAGTTCCAGTGCGTAGCTCCACGAAGTGTCCAGCCATTCCCCGCCCTGATAGACCCGTGGATGCAGCAGGCGCTCCCGGGCGATGCCGTCTGCGTTGTAGTAGTAAGAGGCCATCCGTCCGCCGCGGGTGGAACTCAGTCCCTGGTTCACGACGCACTCTTTGTCGGGAACGATCATGATGTTGTACCGCTTGCCATTGCGTCCCGTGAGCACATTGGTCATCGCCGGGGTCATGGTGGTGGCGAACGGCGGGAGCTGTTGACGAAAGTCCAGCCCCAGGGCGTTTTGGTCGGGAGCGCGTCCGCCTTCGCGGTCGGCGTCCCATTTATAGGCGTGATAGCCGCAGCCGACGATACAGAACTGGCAGGTGAGATTGGTTTTTTGCGCATCGACGGGAGGAAGTGCGACGCGGTCTTTGAATTGCGACATGGTGAAGTCTCCTTGATCGGTTTACAGCACGTTGGCCTGACGGCCGTAGATCAATCCCGTGACAGCAACGGCGTGAACCGTATCGTTGCCTTCGTCGTAGCTGAGCTGGATCTGCGGCAGGTCTTCGGTGGCCTGACCGCAAATCATCTGGCCCGATTTTTCAGGGTCGAACATGCTGTAGTGGCAAGGGCACTTGAAGCTGCGCGTCTTGGCGTCGTATATCAGCGGGCAGCCCATGTGGGTACACAGGCTGCTGTAGGCGACGATGTCGCCATCGGGCCCCACGCCACCGGCCACGCGCTGGCCCATCTTGATGGCCACACAGGGCGAGCCCGCATCGGGGTAATTGAAGGGCACCGGGGTGTTGGGCTGCATGGCCTTGGCCTTGCCCACGGCGGCTTTCGGGTAAGGCAGCACGGCCATGCCCGCCGCAGCGCGAATGGCCGCAGCGTCCGACTCTGCCGCCATTGCGGGCCCAACCGGGCTGACGGCGGCGCCTACGCCTGCTACGCTGGTTCCGGCTACTTTCAGAAAGATGCGGCGCGATACCTTCTCAGTCATGATGTCTCCTCTTGCTGTTGTTACGCACTTGCGCACTACTTTCAATTGCAAGGGATGTGCCCATTAATCCTTCGACCAACGCCCAAGCGATTTCTTCATGGGGTTCAAAGACTTGCGCAACGGGTTCGATTTTCTGACGGCCTCCCCGCGTTACGCGGACGTAACGTCTCGGGCGATTTCCTGTTTCGTTGACGTAACACCCTGAACCATGAACCGCCGCGATCTCCTTGGTTTTTCAGCCTCGCTGGCCCTTTCCAGCTTGCCCTTGCGCGCCCAAACGCTACCCCGGGGCGCCGCTTTTCGCTTCGGCGTCACCGATGTGTTTCTGCACGATGGCGCCATTCATCTCTGGCAGGACTATTTGCAAAACCAGCTGGGCATGCCGGTGCAGATCCTGCAGAAATCGAGCTATCAAGAGGCTTTGGAGGCGCTACGTTCGGATGAAATGGAGGCCGCCTGGATCTGCGGCTTCCCTTATGTCGTCGCCAGGGGTTTTGTCCGCTTGTGCGCGCAGCCGGGCTGGCATGGGCAGCCTTGGTATCGCAGCTATCTCATCACCGGCGCGGCGCGCACGCAGGCCCATTCCATCGTCGATTTGCGTGGCGATGTGTTCGCTTTCGACGATCCTCTGTCGAACTCGGGTTATCTCGTGCCGGTGGTGGCCCTGCGCGCGCTCGGACAAACACCACAGAGCTTTTTCCGCCGCACGTTCTATACCTACTCCTTGCATAAGGTGGTGGAGGCAGTCGGCAGCGGTCTCGCCGATTCAGGAACCGTCGACGGATACATCTGGGAAGTGCTCATGAAGCGTCAGTCGCAGGCTGCGCTCAAGACGCGCATCGTCGCCAAATCCCGGCACTATGGGTTTCCGCCCGTCGTCACGCGCAAAAATCTCGACACGGCGCTTCACACCCGCCTGCAATCTGTCTTGCTCTCGGCCAAGAATGATGTGCAGGGCCGGGGCTTGTTGCGCAGTCTCGATCTCCAGGACTTTCTGTTGCCGCAGGAGAGTTGGTTCGACGGCATTGCTGAACTTGCCAGGGTTCTCGACGGTACGCATTCTCCCATTCCGTTGTCCGCCATCTACGCATCCGCATGAGCGCCGCGCCTCCCGGAGACAGCGAACGCACCGCGACGGCGCCAAAAGCGGTCCGCCTGCGGGTATTGCCTGAGCTGCCGGGGGGGCTGCTGTTGCGCCTGCCGCTGATCGCGGCCACTCTAGTGGCGCTGGCTGCACTGTTGATGGCAGCAGGCTTGGGCTTGCTCACGCGGCAATATCTCATCGAAGATGTCGATGCGGGCGCCTACCAGGCGGTCACCGCCTGGGACAAGAGCCTGCCGATTCTCATCCAGCAGGACAATGTCTGGGGCGCCTATGAGGCGCTCACCTCGGTGACGGGGGATCAAGTCGCCTCGACGCCGCAGGGTGCATCGCTGGCGGTGATTGTTGGCACCTCAGACCAGGTGTTCGCAAGTTCCGACCCCAAACTGTTCCCCACCGCGCAGGTGCCGGTCTGGACTCCATTGTGGGCGCCAGGCTCTCTGCGGGTGAATTCACCTTTGAGCGTGGCCAGTGCGCATCCGGGATTGTCGCCCCCCATCCAGAGCGGCAATTGGCGCATCTATATCAGTGCGCTTCGCGCCGATTCGGGTGCGAGCGTCGGCACACTGGTTTATGCGGTGAGCGATGCGCTGTATCGCCAGCGCTTGACGTCGATGACCTGGTGGGTCGCCAACGTCACCCTGCTGGCGATGGCCGTATTCGCCCCCATCGTTTGGGTATTGACCCGTCGCATGCTGGCTCCGCTTGCGCGCCTGCAGGATGCGATGGCCCGCAGCGACGACGCCACGCGGCGCATCAGCGCCGAGCTTGCCGCGCGCAACGATGAGGTCGGCAGGCTGGCCGCAGCGTTTGGTCGGCTGTTGGAGCAGGCCGAGCGCGCACGCCGCGCCGAAAACCTCGCCGCGGCGGGCGCGCTGGCCGCCGCGACGGCGCACGAAATCAACAACCCGCTCGGCGGGATGCTCAATGCGCTGCGAACGGCAAAGCGCTTTGGTCAGTTTGACGCCACCACCGGCCAGGCGATCGATCTGCTCGACCGCGGCTTGGAGCAACTGCGAAGCATTGCGCAGACGCTACTTGCACAGACCCGGCCGGATGAGCGCGATCTACTCCCTAAGGACTTTACCGATCTGATTGAAATCATTCAGCCCTGCCAGCACGAGCGCGATGTGCAGGTGCAATACCGCATCGATCTGCCCAACGCGCCAATCGCCGTGGCCGCCGGGCCGATGCGTCAGGCTACGCTCAACATCCTGCTCAACGCCTGCCATGCAGCACTGCCGGGATCGACCATCGAACTCGACGTCGATCTGCACGGTGGCGCTCTGTGTGTGCGGGTACACAACCGGGGAGCCGCACCTCCTGCGGCGCTGCTCGCAGCTGTGGCGCCGACCAGCATCCCGGAGGAATCGGGCTTCGGTCTATGGGAGAGCCGCCGGCTGCTCAGCGACGTCGGAGGCACGCTCAGACTCGCCCATGCCAATGGCATCACCACTGCGACCATCGACATCCCCTTGAGGCGCCGATAAGCTGAACTGACTTCGGTCTTGCCCAAAGCGTCCAGGATCGCCGCATCGCCCCGAAGAAGAAACCGCGGCGCCGGGGGCAAGGTCTGTCTTTGCTGGCTGAACCGATTGCGCAAGCTGCTGGTGCGCTGCGAGAAATACTGCTCCATCACCACGAATGGACGTATCGGCATACGATTGGCTTACACAGATCAGGGACAGACCTGGCAAAAAACCCGAGGAGATGACATCTTGACCACCCCGACTGTCTTGGTCGTCGAGGACGATCCCATCATGGGCGAGTCGCTGCAGTTGCGCCTGCGCCTGGAAAACTACAACGTGGATTTGGTGAGCGATCTTTGCGCCGCGCGCAAGGCGCTGCAGACCCGTCTGTATCCGCTGGTGCTCAGCGATATCCGTCTGCCCGACGGCGACGGCGGTAGCCTGCTCGCCACCATGCTGGAGCGCTACGGCGGCTGCTGCCCACCGTTGGTGTTCATGACCGGCTACGGCTCGGTTGAACAGGCCGTTCGCCTCGTGCGCCAAGGAGCCTGGGACTACATTCAGAAGCCCTTCGATCTGGACGCACTGATCCAGCGCATCGGAGAATGGATGCCCCCGGGCACGCATGACGACGACGCATGGTTCGGCATATCGCCAGCGTCGCAGGCGCTGGAGCAGCTGATCGACCGCATTGCATCTCTGGATTTGCCGGTGCTGATTCAGGGTGAATCAGGTACCGGCAAAGAACTGGTGGCGCAGCACATTCGCGCCAGGATTGCGGCGCAGCCGGGAGCCCGACACGATCTTCCGATGGTGGCCATCAACTGCGCGGCGATTCACGAAGGACTGCTCGAATCCGAACTATTCGGCCATGAGGCGGGCGCGTTCACCGGCGCCAATAAACGGCATCATGGCGTCTTTGAGCGGGCCAATGGCGGCGTGTTGTTTCTCGACGAAATCGGCGACATGTCCATGCCGGTACAGGCCAAGTTGCTGCGCGTACTGCAGGACGGACAGGTTTGTCGCCTGGGCAGCGAAAAGGATCTGCATGTCTCGGTACGCCTGATTTGCGCCACGCA
>NZ_MEGQ01000086.1:0-2067 GCF_001725585.1 Thiomonas sp. SCN 64-16
GGCGGGCGGCGCCATGCAGACCGGCGCACCCTATGCCGGCACACCGCACATGGCTGCGCTACCCGCCGCCGCGGCGCTGCCCGCTGCTGCCTCGATGCCGGCCGGCCGCTACACCGTACCGCCCGCCACCGTGCTCGAAGCCCGCGAGCCCGACACCGGCCGTTCACTGCAGAGCGCCCTGCGCGACCGCGCCCGCACGTCGATCTTCGTGCACAACGCGCGCGAGCACAATCTGAAGAACATCGACGTCGAGGTGCCGCGCGACAAGCTCACGGTGATCACCGGCGTGTCGGGCTCGGGCAAATCCACGCTCGCCTTCGACGTGATCTTCGGCGAAGGCCAGCGCCGCTATCTGGAATCGCTGAACGCCTATGCGCGGCAGTTCGTGCAGCCGGCCTCGCGGCCCGACGTCGACGGTGTGTTCGGCATCCCGCCCACGGTGGCGATCGAGCAGCGCACCAGCCGCGGCGGCCGCAAGAGCACGGTGGCCACGCTGACCGAGATCTATCACTTCCTGCGGCTGCTGTACGTCAAGCTCGGCACTCAGTATTGCCCGAAGTGCAACGTGCGCATCGAACCGCAGTCGTTCGACGCGATCGCCGCGCGCATTCTGCGCGACTATCGCGGCTGCCACATCGGTCTGCTGGCACCGCTGGTGGTCAGCCGCAAAGGCGTCTACACCGATCTGGCCAAGTGGGCCAAGGCCAAGGGCTTCAGCCATCTGCGCGTCGACGGCCAGTTCCTACCGACGAACAAGTTTCCGCGCATCGATCGCTACGTCGAGCACAACATCGAGCTGCCGGTGGCCTCGCTGCGCGTCGACGCCGCCGACGAAGCCGGCCTGCGCGCGGCCTTGCAGCAGGCGCTCGACTACGGCAAGGGCCTGGTCATGGTGGCCGCTCCGCTCGACGGCCTGCACGCCGCCAGCCAACGCGGCGACGAACAGGCTTATCAAGACGCCTGCGGCAAGATCGAAACGCGGCTGTTCTCGACCAAGCGCGCCTGCGCCTCCTGCGGCACCAGCTTCGCCGAGCTCGACCCTCGGCTGTTCTCGTTCAACTCGAAGATCGGCTGGTGCCCATCGTGCATCGGCACCGGCGTCGAGCTGCCCTACGTGCCGAAGGTGAACGAGCAGAACCGCTCCGACGAAGACAGCTCGACCGAATCGATCGGCGCGCTGGCCGAGCGCCTGGCCGACCAGCAGGCGACGCAGGCCGCAGCCGAGGCCGCCAAGGCCGGCGAGGCGGTCGGCACCGCGATCGCCGACACGCCCTGTCAGCGGCCGCGAGGCCGAGATCGCACGCGACCTGCTCACCGAGATCCAATCGCGGCTGCGCTTTCTCGGCGACGTCGGCCTGGGCTACCTGACGCTGGAACGCAGCGCACCCACGCTGTCGGGCGGCGAGGCGCAGCGCATCCGGCTGGCCGCGCAACTGGGCTCGAACCTGCAAGGCGTGTGCTACGTGCTCGACGAACCCACCATCGGCCTGCACCCGCACGACAACCTGGTGCTGCTCGATACGCTCGAAGCGCTGCGCGACAAGGGCAACACGCTCCTGGTGGTCGAGCACGACGAAGACACGATTCGCCGCGCCGACCACGTCATCGACATCGGCCCCGGCGCCGGCAAGCTGGGCGGCCGTATCATCGCCACCGGCGACCACGCCGAGCTGGCCCGCCACCCCGACAGCCTCACCGGCCGCTTCCTGGCGCAGCCGCTGCCGCACCCGCTGGTGCCGCCGCGCGTCACCGCGCCCGGCCAGCCCGGGCTGCAATGGCTGAGGCTCGAAGGTGCGCACTTGCACAACCTGGCTCAGATAAACACGCAGGTGCCGCTGCGCCGCATGACCGTCGTCACCGGCGTGTCGGGCTCGGGCAAATCGACGCTGGCGCGCGACGTGCTGCTGGCCAACGTAGCCGGTCTGGTGTCGTCGCGCCAGCAGCGCAAGCCGACGCCGGCGCTGGTCGGCATCGATGCCATCCATGGCTGGGAACCGATCACGCGCGTGCTCGAAGTCGACCAGACGCCGATCGGCAAGACGCCGCGCTCGTGCCCGGCCACCTACG
>NZ_MEGQ01000086.1:2076-8044 GCF_001725585.1 Thiomonas sp. SCN 64-16
GATCCGCCGCCTGTTCGCCGACGCCGCCGAAGCGCGCTTGCGCGGCTGGGGCCCGGGCCGCTTCAGCTTCAACGCCGCCGGCGGCCGTTGCCCGGCCTGCGACGGCCAGGGCGTGCAGACGATCGAGATGAGCTTCCTGCCCGACGTCAAGGTAGGCTGCGACGTCTGCAACGGCAGCCGCTTCAACCGCGAGACGCTGGAAATCGAACTGCGCGGCAAGAGCATCGGCGACGTGCTGAGAATGAACATCGACGAGGCGCTGGAATTCTTCGCCGCGCACCCGCCGATCTCGCATCCGCTGAAGCTGCTGCAGGACGTGGGCCTGGGCTACCTGACGCTGGGCCAGCCCAGCCCGACGCTGTCGGGCGGCGAGGCGCAGCGCATCAAGCTGGTCACCGAACTCGCCACCGCCGGAACCCGGCCGACGGTGTACGTGCTCGACGAGCCGACTGTCGGTCTGCACAAGACCGACACCGAAAAACTCATTCGCGTACTGCACCGCCTGACCGACAGCGGCCATACCGTGGTCGTGATCGAGCATGACCTCGACATGATGGCCAATGCCGACTGGCTGATCGATCTCGGCCCGGAAGGCGGCAAGGGCGGCGGGCGGCTGGTGATGCAGGGGCCGACGGCCGACTTCCTCGAGGCCGATGCGCCGGGGCATACCGCCAAGGCGCTGCGCGACGCCTGGACGCAGCATCAGGCGCAATATCGAGCGGCGCACGCCGATTTGGCTTGAGCCGCGCAAAACCCACTCTTATGTCATATACAAGACTGTTTCATTCCACCCTTGCCGAGGCATAGAATGCTCGGGTTACTACCGAAGGAGACCCCCCATGGATCAACACATCCGCGTGCCCGCAGGCGAAAAAATCACGGTCAACCCGGACTTTTCGCTCAATGTTCCCGACCATCCCATCATTCCTTACATCGAGGGCGACGGCACGGGCTTCGACATCACCCCAGTGATGATCAAGGTGGTGGACGCGGCGGTTGAGAAGGCCTACGGCGGCAAGCGCAAGATCGCCTGGATGGAAATTTTCGCCGGCGAAAAGGCCACGCGGGTGTACGGCCCCGACGTGTGGCTGCCCGAGATCACCCTGCAGATCCTGCGCGATTACGTGGTGTCGATCAAGGGGCCGCTCACCACCCCGGTCGGCGGCGGCATCCGCTCGCTCAACGTCGCGCTGCGGCAGGAGCTCGACCTCTACGTCTGCCTGCGTCCGGTGCGCTATTTCCAGGGCGTGCCATCTCCGGTCAAACACCCGGAAAAGACCGATATGGTCATCTTCCGCGAGAACTCCGAAGACATCTACGCCGGTATCGAGTGGGCCGCCGAGTCGGAGGGGGCGAAGAAACTCGTCAATTTCCTCATCAACGAGATGGGGGTGAAAAAAATCCGCTTCCCCGAAACCTCGGGCATCGGCATCAAGCCGGTGTCGCGCGAGGGTACCGAGCGCCTGGTGCGCAAGGCCCTGCAGTACGCCATCGACAATGACCGCAAATCGGTCACCCTGGTGCACAAGGGCAACATCATGAAGTTCACCGAAGGGGCCTTCCGCGATTGGGGCTACGGTCTGGCCGGCAAGGAATTCGGTGCGCAGTTGCTCGACGGCGGGCCGTGGATGCGCTTCAAAAATCCCAAGACCGGCCGCGACATCGTGGTGAAAGACATGATCGCCGACGCCTTCCTGCAGCAAATTCTGCTGCGGCCGGACGAGTACGACGTGATCGCCACGCTCAACCTCAACGGCGACTACGTTTCCGACGCGCTCGCGGCCCAGGTGGGCGGCATCGGCATTGCGCCGGGTGCCAATCTCTCCGACAGCGTGGCCATGTTCGAGGCCACCCACGGCACCGCGCCCAAATACGCTGGTAAAGACTATGTGAACCCCGGCTCCGAAATTCTCTCCGCCGAAATGATGTTGCGCCACATGGGCTGGGTCGAAGCCGCAGACCGCATCATCGCCAGCATGGAAAAGTCCATCCTGTCCAAACAGGTGACCTACGACTTCGCCCGTCTGCTGCCCGACGCCACCCAGGTGAGCTGCTCCGGCTTCGGTCAGGTGATGATCGACCATATGTGACCCTCGTTGCTGACGCCTGAAAGCGCCCCCAGACCTGCCGCGTTCGCGTCAGCCCCCGAAGGGGATGAGGCCTGCGGCTCCAAGCTGCCCTGCGGCAGCTTGGACGGAGCCGAATCCGAGCAGCTTGCAAGCTGCGAGGTGGACAAGCAAACTTGGGGCGGCCCTGCGTTTTCTCATAAGACCGCTTCGGCGGTCTTTTTTATGCGGGTTGCGAGTGAGGGATCATCCGCTCTTGTTTTCTGTCGGCCCCGCCGCAGATGGATGGCTCGGATGCGGTTTTTTGTTATTCGGCCGACCTTGCGGAATTACCCTTGGCGACAACAAACCACGGCAGACCTCCCTACAATTTTGAGCATGTCAGCTTCCCATTCCCCCCCTCCAGCAGACGGCGGCGCCGTCGTTGTCGAGCGTCAGACGCTGCGGCTCAAGCCGCCGGCGATGTATCAGGTCATCCTGCTCAACGACAACTTCACGCCGATGGAATTCGTGGTTGTCGTGATTCAGCACTATTTCAACAAAGACCGCGAAACGGCGACGCAAATCATGTTAAAAGTGCACCGTGACGGCCGTGGCGTTTGCGGGGTTTACACCCGCGACATCGCGGCCACCAAGGTGGAGCAGGTGATCGGCGCGGCCCGTCAGGCCGGTCACCCTTTGCAGTGTGTGATGGAAGCCATTTAGGAGGCTCGTGATGATTGCGCAAGAACTGGAAGTCAGCCTGCATATGGCTTTTGTCGAGGCGCGCCAACAGCGCCACGAATTCATTACCGTCGAGCATCTGCTGCTGGCCCTGCTCGACAACCCCTCGGCCGCCGAGGTGCTGCGCGCGTGCTCGGCCAATCTGGACGATCTGCGCAAAAGCCTGACCGCGTTCATCAAGGAAAACACGCCCATCGTTCCGGGCAGCGATGATGTGGACACCCAGCCTACGCTGGGCTTCCAACGCGTCATTCAGCGCGCCATCATGCATGTGCAGTCCACCTCCAACGGCAAAAAAGAGGTGACGGGCGCCAATGTGCTGGTGGCCATTTTCAGCGAGAAAGATTCGCACGCGGTGTACTACCTGCACCAGCAGGGTGTCACCCGGCTCGACGTGGTGAATTTCCTCTCGCACGGCATCCGCAAGTCCGAGCCGGTCGAACCGGCCAAGTCGGCCTCGGCGCCGAGCGAAGACGGCGGGGACGAGAAAGAGGGCAAGGAATCGCCGCTCGATCAGTTCACCCTCAACCTCAACGCGCTGGCGCAGCAGGGCAAGATCGATCCGCTCATCGGCCGCGAGCATGAAGTCGAGCGCGTCATTCAGATTCTTTGCCGCCGTCGCAAGAACAACCCGCTGCTGGTGGGCGAAGCCGGTGTGGGCAAAACCGCCATTGCCGAGGGCCTGGCCTGGCGCATCACCGAAGGGCAGGTGCCGGCCATTCTCCAAGACGCCGTGGTCTATTCGCTCGACATGGGCGCGCTGCTGGCGGGTACCAAATATCGCGGCGACTTTGAGCAGCGCCTCAAGGCCGTGCTCAAGCAGCTCAAAGACAAGCCGCACGCCGTGCTGTTCATCGACGAAATTCATACCCTCATCGGCGCTGGTTCGGCTTCGGGCGGCACGCTAGACGCCAGCAATCTGCTCAAGCCCGCGTTGTCGTCGGGGCAGTTGCGCTGCATCGGCGCCACCACCTTCACAGAGTATCGGGGCATTTTCGAGAAAGACGCCGCTCTGTCGCGCCGTTTCCAGAAGATCGACGTGGTCGAGCCCAGCGTGCAGCAGACCGTCGAAATTCTGCGCGGCCTCAAGTCGCGATTTGAAGAGCATCACGGCGTGAAGTATTCGCCCGGCGCTCTGTCGGCCGCGGCCGAGCTTTCGGCCAAGTACATCAACGACCGCCACCTGCCCGACAAAGCCATCGACGTCATCGACGAAGCCGGTGCGGCGCAGCGCATTCTGCCCAAGAGCAAGCAGAAAAAGACCATCGGCAAGATCGAGATCGAGGAGATCATCTCCAAGATCGCCCGCGTGCCGGTGCACAGCGTCACCACCGACGATCGCTCCAAGCTCAAGAGCCTAGACCGCGACCTGAAAAACGTCGTGTTCGGGCAAGAGGCCGCCATCGACGCGCTGGCCGCCGCCATCAAAATGGCGCGCTCCGGCCTGGGCAAGCCCGACAAACCCATTGGCGCCTTCCTGTTCAGCGGCCCCACGGGCGTTGGTAAAACCGAGGTGGCCAAGCAACTGGCGTTCACCTTGGGCGTCGATCTCATTCGCTTCGACATGTCGGAATACATGGAGCGCCACACGGTCTCTCGCCTCATCGGCGCGCCGCCCGGCTATGTGGGCTTCGACCAGGGCGGCCTGCTCACCGAGGCGGTGACCAAGAAGCCGCACGCCGTGCTGCTGCTCGACGAAATCGAGAAAGCCCACCCGGATGTGTTCAACGTGCTGCTGCAGGTCATGGACAACGGTACCCTCACCGACAACAACGGGCGCAAGGCTGACTTCCGCAACATCATTCTCATCATGACCACGAATGCGGGCGCGGAAGCCATGCAGAAATCCGTCATCGGTTTCACCAATAAGCGCGAGCAGGGCGACGAGATGGCCGACATCAAGCGCCTGTTCACCCCCGAGTTCCGCAACCGGCTCGACGCGACCATCAGCTTCAAGCCGCTGGACGAAACCATCATCCTGCGCGTGGTCGACAAATTCCTGCTCCAACTCGAAGCCCAGCTGGCCGAAAAGAAGGTGGACATCACCTTCTCCGACGCCCTGCGCAAGCATCTGGCCAAGGCCGGTTTCGACCCCCTCATGGGCGCCCGCCCGATGCAGCGTCTCATCCAAGACACCCTGCGCCGCGCGCTGGCCGACGAACTGCTATTTGGCCGCCTGGTCGATGGCGGGCGGGTATCGGTGGATATTGATGAAGCGGCAGCCGAGAAAGACAAAATCAAACTCGACATCACCCCGCCCGAACCGCGCCCGAAGAAAAAAGAAGCCGAGGACGCCGCAGCCTGACGTTCTCAAGCATCGGTTCAGTAATACGCCCCGTTATTCGGGGCGTATTACTTTTTGATGCGGGTGTTTCAAATGCGGCGCGAGCTGTGGGTTGGGCAGGGGATAGCCTCAGCCCAAGGAATGGTTCGGGAGTGCTGCGAACATAGACCTGATCCCAATTCTCCTCCCTCGCGCAGTTGATCGAGCAGGCGCACCGACTGCAAGACGGTGGTTGCCGGGTTTCGTGGTACGTTTATACCTGTTTGTTTGCACAGGCCAATCGCGCAGAACCCAAGCCACAAGCGGCTTAGCAGCGCAGGCGCTGCCCAGAATATCCCGCAACGGTCAGCTTATTTGGCAAGGATTGCGGGATATATTACGTTTGGCAACTTGATCGGAGGCAGCAATGAACTTGGATGAATTCGTCAAGGAAGTCCTGTCCCAAATTATCTCTGGTATCCGTAGTGCCCAGAAGGCCAAAGGCGGAGCCTTTGTCGTTCCAGCAGGCGATGGAGGTCACGACTACGCAAAACACCCAAGGGTGTCATCGAGTGCCCGAATCAAATCCACCATCGTCGATTTCGACATTGCTCTCTGACCTTGCCCCTGGAATCCGTATCCCATAGCCGACTCATGCACTGGCGTGCCGGGGTTGGTTGGCGAGCCAGTTTTCTTCGAACCGCATCGGGCTGACATAGGCCAGCGTCGAGTGCAGTCGGGTGCGGTTGTACCAGAGGATCCAGGCGACGGTTTCGTCCATGGCCTGGCGCCGGGTCTTGAAGCGTTGCCCGTGTAGCCGCTCCACCTTCAACGAGCCGAACAGCTTTTCGCTGCAGGCGTTGTCCCAACAGTTGCCGCGACGGCTCATCGACGCGGTGATGCCGTACTCGGTCAG
>NZ_MEGQ01000087.1:0-5910 GCF_001725585.1 Thiomonas sp. SCN 64-16
ATATGCACTGATCGTCAGGGGCGTTGCGCGCGATGAGTTCCCGTACCAGCGCCAGCCAGTCGTTGGCATGACTGGGATTCTTGATACCCACAGCGTCTAGGCTGCGTGCCAGTCTTGCGAGGTGGTCATGGGCCCGGAAAACCCGCCTGCCATAAACGGGAATCACCTCATAGACCCCGTCCCCAAAGATGAAGCCACGATCAAGTACGGATACTTGGCATTGAGCAAGCGGCTGAAAGGCGCCATTCAGATAGCACTCGGACTGATCGGTCGACATCGGGTTGAATGACATAGCGAATTTCCAGGAAAGAGCGAAGAGCCAAAGGGAGCAGGATTCAACGCACCAAACCGCGCCGCACCGCCTCCAGAGCAGCTTCAGCGCGCGAAGAGATGTTGAGCTTGCGGTAGATCTGTTTGACGTAGTCGGCCACAGTGTGTCGCGACAGGCCGAGCTGAACGGCAATTTCTGGCAGGGTGTAACCCTTGCCCACCAGTTGCAGCACCTCGCTCTCGCGCTCGGTGAGCGCAATGTGTTCTTCTTGCGGCAGATTTGAAGAAGGCGCCGACATCGTGCGATGCAGATGGGTGAAATGCTGCACCATGCGACGGGCAATACTGGGCGACAAGGGTGGCTCGCCATCCTGGATGCGTCGAAGTTGGGCACGCAACTCGATTTTTGGGCGATCTTTGAGCAAATAACCGAAGGCGCCCGCTTGCAGAGCGGGGAAGAGATGGTCGTCATCGTCGAAGATGGTGACCACGACAGAGCGGGCCTGTGGGCGGGTTTCCGTGAGGGTGCGGATCAATTCCAGGCCGCTGGCATCGGGAAGGCCCAGATCGACCAGCAGCAGATCGACGGGTTCGCGCTGCAGAATCTGCATGGCGTCGGCCATGCGACCCGCCTCGAAAATGCGCACGCCAGGATAGTTTTCGCGCAGCAATTCGACAAACCCGGCCCGCACAGCGGGAAGGTCATCGACGACCAAAGCGCATTGCATGGTGCTCATCGGCTTCCGTTTCTGATTCTTGCGCCGAGCAGACAATGACGGCGTCATCCCGATACTATCAACTCACGCCTCTGAATGCGGGGATTTGTGCCGCCATCGGCTCCGCAACCTTATTCGTCCCCATGCCCAACTCGCCCGTGCAACTTCGACACACTTTTTCCCCGCCCGACAATGCCCGCCTCGCCCAGCTCTGCGGCCCGCTGGATGAAAACCTCAGGCAGATCGAGGTCGCGTTCGACGTTCGCCTGTCGCGTCGTGCCGGCACCGTGAGCATCGAGGGCGAAAGTGCCGCCGCCCGGCGCGCACTCGATCTGCTGCAAACGCTCTGGGGCCGGGCCGACGCACGCTTCAGTCTGGAAGACATCCAGCTCGAACTGGTGCAAGCCGCACAAGGGCAGCGCCCCAAACTCACCGCGGCCGACGACGAGCCGGTGCTCTACACCCGCCGGGAAAGTCTGCACGGCCGCACGCCTAATCAGGTTCAGTACATCCGCAACATTCTTCAGCACGACATCACCTTTGGCATAGGCCCGGCGGGCACGGGCAAAACCTTTCTCGCGGTGGCCTGCGCCGTCGATGCGCTGGAGCGTCACGCCATCACCCGTCTGGTGCTGACGCGCCCCGCGGTCGAAGCCGGGGAGCGGCTCGGTTTCTTGCCCGGCGATCTGACCCAGAAGATCGACCCGTATCTGCGACCTTTGTACGACGCGCTGTACGACCTGCTCGGCATGGAAAAAACGCAAAAATTGTTCGAACGCGGCGCCATCGAGATCGCGCCGCTGGCTTTCATGCGCGGACGCACACTCAACCAGTCGTTCATCATTCTGGATGAGGCGCAGAACACCACGCCTGAGCAGATGAAAATGTTCCTCACCCGCATCGGCTTCGGTTCGCGCGCCGTCATCACCGGCGACGTCAGCCAGGTGGACTTGCCGCGCGGAACGCAAAGCGGTCTGGCGCAAGCCCAGAAGGTGCTGGCCGATGTGCGCGGCATCGCCTTCAACTCGTTCACAAGCCAGGACGTGGTTCGGCACCCGCTGGTGGCGCGTATCGTTGATGCCTACGATGCGCATGACGTCGCGCTGAAAGGCGAGCCGCCGTCCGGTGCGAGCGCAGGCGATTTGATCAGCGCCACCTCATCCCGTCGACGGCCGCAGCGCTCCGCATGACTCGCGCCGCACGCCCCACGAAACCTGCGTTGCGGCTTTCGGTGCAGTTTGCCGATACGACGCACCGCGATCAGTTGCCGCGCGCCCTGCTGCTGCGCTGGGTTCGCGCCGCCTTGCGCGTGGGCCCTGAGAGTTTCGATGCTCTACCGCAGGCCGGGGCGTTGTCTGAGGCGCATCAGATCACCTTGCGTTTTGTGGCTGCTGACGAAGGCCGGGCGCTCAACCGGGCCTATCGCGGCAAGGATTACCCCACCAATGTGCTGACCTTCGATTACAGCCACTGGCCGGTTCAGGCCGACATCGTGCTGTGCTGCCCCGTGGTCGCTGGCGAAGCGCAGGTGCAGCACAAGCCGCTCGGGGCGCACTACGCCCATCTGGTCATACACGGCCTGCTGCACGCGCAGGGCTGGGATCATCAGACCGAGCTAGAGGCACAAGAGATGGAACGTCACGAGGTGACGGTGTTGCAACGCTTCGGCATTTCCGACCCCTACGCCGACGGCAGCGAAATGCCCGCAGGGTAAAGTGCGGGCGCTGCCCACTCCGCCCTTTCAGGCTTCTCATCCTCATGTCCGAACGCCCCGCCAACCGCGATGCCAATGTCGCAACCGCCAGCGCCCCGCCGCGCAGTCTGCTGCGTCAATTCACTCAACCCCGGTTTGCGCCGTTTGTCTCCATCGTGCTGGGCGTGCTGCTCGCCCAGACCTTCGGGCGGCCGCAGCTCGGCGGATGGTCGATTGTCATTCTGGCCGCCTGGATCAGCCTGCTGTGGGCCGATGCGCAGCCCCGCCCGAAAGACCGGGCCAAGCGCGGCGCCTTGCTCGGTTTCAGTCTCGGGCTAGGCTGGTTCACGGGCGGGCTGTGGTGGCTTTATATCAGTATGGCGGTGTATGGCGGCATGGCGCCACCGATTGCGGGCGGCGCCTTGCTGTTGTTCTGTGCCTATCTCGCCCTCTACCCCACGCTGGCCGCTGCACTTGCAGCCGCACTCGCCCCCGCGGCAGGACGCGAGCCCTGGAAACTGGCCCGCGCCATCGGCGCCGCGCTGGTGTTGGCCGGAGGGTGGACGCTGGCGGAATGGTTGCGCGGCACGCTGTTCACCGGATTTCCGTGGCTGGCTCTGGGCTATGCCCAGGTCGGCAACCCGCTCTCGGGCTACGCCCCGGTGATCGGCCAGTACGGCGTGAACTTCGCCGCCGCATTGGCCGCCGCGCTGTTGGCGCTGCTCTCGCAAGTGAGTCTGCGGGGTGCGCTGGTCAGTCTGGGTCTGCTGGTAGCACTTTTTTTCGGCGGCTTGCAATTGCAGCAGGTGCGCTGGACGCATGCGGTGGGCCCGACGCTCAAAGTCGCATTGCTCCAGGGCGATGTCGCCCAGTCGGAAAAATTCAAGCCAGAAACACTGGGCCCCACGCTGCAGCTCTACGGCAACTGGCTGAGTTCGCTCAAAGCCAATCTCATCGTCACGCCGGAAACCGCCGTGCCCGTGCTGCCCGAAGATCTCGACCCCGGCTATCTGCGGCAGATCGAGCGGGCGCTGCGCGAGCACCACACCGCTGCGTTGCTGGGCATTCCGCTCACCCGCGGCGCCAATCAATACACCAATAGCGTGCTGGGACTGGGGGGCGCTGCGCCCTATCGCTATGACAAATCGCATCTGGTGCCGTTTGGCGAATTCGTGCCCTACGGTTTTCACTGGTTTGTCAAACTGATGGACATGCCGCTGGGCAGCTTTGCGCGCGGCGGGCTCGATCAGCCGCCCTTTGTGGTGCAAGGCGTGAAAGTGGCGCCGAACATCTGCTACGAAGACCTTTTCGGCGCGCAGATGGCGCAGCGCTTTCGCAACCCCGCGCACGCGCCGAATGTGTTCGCCAACCTGACCAATCTTGGCTGGTTCGGCAACACCATCATCATCCCGCAGCATCTGGAAATCGCGCGCATGCGTTCGCTGGAATTCCAGATCCCCGGCATTCGTGCCACCAACACGGGCGCCACCGCCATCATCAACGCCCACGGCCAGGTCGCCGCCGAGTTGCCGCCCTACACCGTCGGGGTACTGACCGGCTCGGTGCAGGGGCACGCGGGACTGACGCCGTTCGCCTGGCTGGCGTCACGCTACGGCGACTGGCCCGAGGTGCTGCTGGCGGCGTTCGCCTTGCTGCTGGGCTGGGCCCTGACCCGCCTGCAGCGCGGCGGCACCCACCACCACAACGCCAGGGTGTAGGCCCCCACGGCCAGATAGATGACGGTGAACACCGCCAGGGGCAGATTCCAGAAAATCAAATGATCGATCCAGGTCTGGATCAGGCCCGCTGTATAGCCGCGCTGTCCGGCGTCTTGCATCAGCGCGCTCTGCCACAAGGTGAGAAAGCAGGCACGCCCCAGCGCTGCCTGCGCCGCCACCACCGCCATCGACAGCAGATGCGCTGCGCGCCAGACGCAGCCGCGCACCCAGCGCCAGCGCTGCCAAGCGCCCAGCGGCACGACGATCAGACCGGCCACGTTGAACACAATCACGCCCAAATGCACCGCGAGAACGAGGTGCGCCAGTTGCAGGTCGAGTAAGGCGGGCATGGCGTAAGCGGGTCAGCAAAGATGCCACCATACGCCGAACAGGCTCTACAACCCGTTACGTCGCCCTAAGCGTGGCCCGGCTATGTTGTCATCATTCGCCACGCCCGCGCCGTCTGCGTGATGACCTCGGGATGTCGGCGTCAGCCGCCGCCGATGGCGTGGTCATTTCATTTGTTGGAGCCGTTTCATGCAGTCTCTTACCGTTTTTTTGCGCCGCGTCGGCGCCGCAATCGTGTTCTGCGCCGCCTGCGCGCCTGCTTCCTGGGCGGCGGGATTCACCTTTACCCCCTACCCTACAGCGCACAAGTTGCCGCTGTCCCAGGTCACTTTCGAAAACGCGCAGGGCAAACACATGACCCTGGCGGATTTCAAGGGCAAGGTCGTGCTGCTCAATATCTGGGCGACCTGGTGCCCGCCCTGCGTCCACGAAATGCCCACGCTGGACAAACTGCAAAAGCTGCTTGGCGGCAAAAACTTCGCCGTCGTGCCGCTGTCGGTGGACAAAGGCGGCATCTACACCGTGAAAAGCTTTTACGACGATAACTTCATCAGTCATCTGCCGATCTACGTCGACCCCACCACCCAGGTACTCGACACCCTGAGCATTCTGGGCACGCCGACGACCATCCTGATCAACAAGCAGGGCGAAGAAATCGCCTGCGGTCGCTTCCGACATGCGGAAGCCCGCTTCGTCAATACCGGTTTCGTCGACAAGGGCCATGCGTACTTCGGTCCATCATTCCGTTTGGCCAAAACCGCCGGATCGCCCGGCGGTTCTGAGTAGGAGCGGATTGCTGCCTTACTTGATCTTCGGCAGCTGCTCCCACTGGTGGAAGGGCGGCGGCGAAGGCAGCTGCCATTCCAGGGTCGTGGCGCCTTCGCCCCACGGATTGGCGCCGGCGACGCGCTTCTTCTGGAAGGCCTCGAACACGCCGTAGAGGAAGATCAGCACGCCGACGGCGGCGATGTAGGAGCCGTAGGACGAAACCATGTTCCAGCCGGCAAAGGCGTCCGGATAGTCGATGGTACGGCGCGGCATGCCAGCAAGGCCGAGGAAGTGCTGCGGGAAGAAGACCAGGTTCACGCCGACGAACGTGACCCAGAAGTGGGTGTTGGCGATCATCGGCGAATACATGTAGCCGGTCATCTTCGGGAACCAGTAG
>NZ_MEGQ01000088.1:0-6162 GCF_001725585.1 Thiomonas sp. SCN 64-16
ACAGGCCAAGTTGCTGCGCGTACTGCAGGACGGACAGGTTTGTCGCCTGGGCAGCGAAAAGGATCTGCATGTCTCGGTACGCCTGATTTGCGCCACGCATAAGCGGCTGGACAAGATGGCCGAGACAGGCGCCTTTCGCCGGGATTTGCTGTTTCGCATCAGCGGAGTGCCGATCCACTTGCCGCCGCTGCGCGAGCGCGCGGACGATATCGCCTGGCTGGCGCACCGCCGGGTCCAGACGCTCAACGCCAAGACCGGGCAATCCAAACGGCTCGACCCACGTTTCGTCTCCTGGGCCAAGCTGCAACCCTGGGAGGGCAATGTCCGCGAACTGTTTTCCGCGCTTGATCGCGCCTACCATTTTGCCAGCGATTGCTGGGTGCGCTGGGAGCGGTTCGGCATGCCGTGCTCGAACCCAGGATCTTCCACATTTGCCGATCGCGCTCACAATGTAGCGACGCCCCTGGGCGACTATCTAGCCCGAGCCGAGCGCGAATATCTGACGCAAGTGATGAATGAGCGAGAAGGCAAGATGGCTGAGACGGCTGAAGTTTTGGGAATCAGCCGAAAGACCCTCTGGGAAAAACTCAGGCGCCACAAAATCGCCACCTGATCGCCTGATGTTGGCGCCAATCGGCATCGGTTCTGCTACACCACTGCGGTCTGAGGTCGCGGCTACCGTCATGGGAAGGAACGATCAGCTCTGTTAATGCGTGATGCCTGAACCACGTCATGCGCAGCTCCTGCAAACCGCCCGTGCAATCAGGCTGACCTGCATCTGTCCCCCATGTCATGCCACTGTGAACTGTCCCATCATGCCATTGTCCTCATGCTCCAGGATGTGGCAGTGGTACATGAAGGGATGGTCTTTGCCAGCGGGCTGATCGAATCGGGCAACCAGGCGGACCGTTTGGTTGCGCCGCACGAGAACGACATCTTTCCAGCCTCGCTCATACTCCGGCGGAGCCACGCCATCGCGAGAGAGAATCTGAAACGACGTGCCATGGACATGGAAGGTATGCGCCATATGGCCCTCGTTCCTCACTTGCCAGACCTCGGTGCTGCCCAGGCGCACGCGCTGATTGATCACCGACATCTCCATGAACTGGTGGTTGATAGAAAACAGTTTTTCCATGCCCACGCCCATACTCATGCCGCCAGGGCCGGTGTTTGCGCCCATGCCCTGATCCCCCGACATGCCCCCCATCGCGCCCATTGCCCCGCCTCCCATGGCGCCCTGCATCCCTTGCATTCCCTGCAAGCTGAACAGTCGCTGGGGCGCGTCGATGCGTAGCGACGGGATGGCCACCAGATGATCAGGAAGCCGCCCCGATTTTCCGGCAGGAGCGCCAACCCGAAGCTGCAGCAGATCGAACCCCTGGCGATCAAATCGATCAGCGTCCATGGGCATGCTGCTCAGCCCTGGAACAACGGAGCCCGAGTCACTGCGCAACACCAGAGTGCTTCCTTGGAGTTTGCGCAAATCCACCAGGATCTCCGCACGCTCCGCTGCTGCGAGAAGCAAACTGCGCCTCTCCACAGGATGAGCCAGAAGTCCGGCATCGCTGGCAACCACATAAAAACTCTGTCCGCTGGCGAAAGCAAAGTTATAGAGGCGCGCATTCGATCCGTTGACCAGACGCAGCCGCACCCATTGCGCAGGAACGTTGACATAGGGCTGTTCACAACCGTTCACCAAAAACCGGTCGCCCTTCATGCCCATGCGGTCCATCATGCTGTTCATATAGCGCAGCGTGCCATCAGCCCCAAAGCGCCGATCTTGCACGATCACGGGAAAGTCATCCACGCCCCAGGTATGCGGCAACCCGAGGGCGCGGTCCACGCCATCATCGACCAGCAGCAGCCCTGCCATACCGGCGTAGACGTGAGGACCTGTCAGCCCATCCGGGTGGGGGTGATACCAAAGCGTGGCACCCGGTTGATCCAGGGTGTAGGCGTAATCCATGGAGTGCCCCGGCGCGATGAGGCTTTGCGGGCCGCCATCCATCGTGCCGGGCACATGGGCGCCGTGCCAATGGGTGGTTGTTGGCTGGTTCAGCGCATTGCGAACCTGGATCCGCACCCGTTTGCCGCGCGGGATGCGCAGCGTCGGGCCCAGATAAGCCCCGTTATAGCCCCAGGTAGGGGTCTGCACACCCGCGAGCAAGGTGCTGGTTCCGGGGGCGATCCGCAATGCATACGCCAGACTACCATCCGCCTGAGCCGGTCCGCCGAGTTGCCCAGGGATGGGCATGGGGCGGGTGAACACGCCGGTCCGCACTGTCGCGCCGCGCGCGGTGTTTGCACCCATGCCGGCCATGCCGCCCTGGCCCATGCCCGGCATCGACCCCATCATCATGCCGCCCATGCCCTGAGCATGCGTGCGGCCCGCCAACCAGAGAGAGCTGCCCGCCACGGCACCAACAATGATCTGGCGTCGGCTGAGTTTGCCGTCCTTCCAATCGGGCGGCTTGTGGTGATCCGCCGAACCCGGCATGCGGTTCGATTTCGTCGACGTCATGACTTGATCTCCTGTTTCATGCGCTGATAGTCCTCGCGACTGATTTCACCGTTCGCATAGCGCCGGTCAAGCGCCTCACGCGCCGACTCTTGCCTGGAATGCCGGTCCCCGCAATGCGACACGCCGTGTCCTCCTCTGAAAATCATCCAGAGAATCAGACCCAGCACAAGGACTGGAATGATCCACATCCCGAACCAAGGGCCTGCGCCCCAACCCCAATACCCCATCATGATGCGTACTCCTTTGTGTTTGGCGCCGACTGCATGCCGCAGTGCATTGCACGCGCAATCGGCGAGTTGTATCCGTGCGATCGCGCGCGCTCGTCCGGCTCCGGTTTACTGCGCGCCCGCAGGCGCTCCGCGACGGGTTCCGCGCATCGCGCCAAACTGCTGATTCAGTATGGTTTGCTGCGCCGGGCTCAGTTCGGCGTAGAGCGTTTTCATCGCAGCGGTCATGGTCTCCATGCCTGCCACGCGCGCTTGCATCAACTGCGTGCGTTGCTCCATGCGTTCCGGAGCATTGCCCTTTGCCTCAAACAGGGTGGTCCGCATGGACTGCATCGCATCGGACTGCTTCTTGGCTTGTGCCGCAAAGGCGTCCCAAGCAGGCTCTTGCTGCGGCGTGATCTGCAATTGCGCCTTCATCGCGCCGAGACGATTTTCCATCCTGGCAGCCGGATCACCGCGCCCCATCATGCCCGCAGCCATGCCGCGGCCGCCCATCATGCGCATGCCCGGCCCGGCCCCCTGCATGCAGCCGTATTGCTGCGGTTGGGCAGGGGATTGTGCGTAGGCGGTGCCAATCGCGGCGAGTGAGAGGACGGCGGCAAGACCCAGTGTTCTATGGTTGCATTTCATGATTGATCTCCGATCAAAATGCGTAGACGGTTGGCGGGACGTTCCCGCAGCGACATCTGATTGACCGCCATCGCAATGGGAGCCATTTCAACGCTGACGTGTAAGCAGACCATGTCAAAAAGCGGCTGTTTTGTATCGCATGTTCTGCGAACCCGTGGCTGACATGCTGCGTTACATTGTTTTTGACGAGGCTCGCCGCAGACCCTTGAAAATCACGGCATGGACATACCTGACCACATCCTGATCGTTGACGACGATGGCGAGATCCGCAATCTGCTGAGCGCCTATTTGCAAAAGAACGGGCTGCGCGTCACCGCGGTGGGCGACGGCAAGGCCATGGAACGCGCCCTCGTCGCCGCACGCATCGACTTGATCGTGCTCGATCTGATGCTCCCGGGCGACGACGGTCTGACGCTCTGTCGCCAGCTCCGTGCCAAATCCGACATCCCCGTGTTGATGCTCACCGCCCGCAGCGACGAGACCGATCGTGTCGTCGGGCTGGAGATGGGCGCCGACGACTATCTGACCAAGCCCTTCAGCGCGCGCGAGTTGCTCGCCCGCATCAAAGTCATCTTGCGACGCGCCCGCAGCCTGCCCATCAATTTGCAGCCCGAAGATTTGCGCGAGGCCCATTTTGCTGGCTGGACGCTCAACACCCTGCATCGCCATCTGATTTCTCCCGCAGGCGTGGTCGTGGCGCTGAGTGGCGCGGAATACCGCTTGTTGCGCATTTTTCTGAGCCATCCCAACCGGGTTCTCAACCGCGACCAGTTGGTGGATCTCACGCAAGGCCGGGAGGCCGACCCGCTCGATCGCAGCATCGATGTCCAGGTCAGTCGCTTGCGTCAACGTCTTGGAGACGATCCGCGCGACCCGGTACTGATCAAGACGGTGCGCGGCATGGGCTATGTGTTGTCAGTGCCCGTTGAAGGAAAGCCGTGAAACGGTTGCTGCCGGCGTCGCTGTTCGGCCGCATGATGCTCGTCCTCTCGAGCGGCTTGATTTTGGCGCAACTCCTGAGCGCCTCAATTAACTTCGCCGAGCGCGACCGAGCGGTGCTGCGCAACAGCGGCATGCAGTCTGCGCAACGCATTGCTGACGTGGTCAAACTTCTGGATTCGATGCCGCATCAGGAGCGGCTCCGTATCGCAAAAATCTTGAGCGTGCCGCCCCAGGTCGTGGACTTGGAGCCCTCACCCATCAAGACAACGGCTGCCGCAATGCGCAGCGCACAAACCATGATGTTTTCACAGGCGCTTCATTCCGCCCTCGGGGATGAAAGACCGCTGATCGTCTCGGCCAGTGCAAACCCTTCTGAGGCCATTGGATTCTCCGACATGCACCGGCGACCCCTGCCTGGCATGGCCTCGATGGCGGCCTATATGTCGGGTATGACACAGGCATCCCGGTCTTCCATGCAAGCCTTCATGGCGGAAAAACTCGGCTTCCTGATCCAGGTGCAACTGCACGATGGAAGCTGGGTGGCCTTTACAACCCAGCTTCACCAAGGCGCCCAGGCGCCCCCCTGGCATTTGCTGCTGACCTTGCTCGTACTCTTGGCGTCAGTGTTGTTCCTCTCCTTTGTTGCCGTGCGGTGGATGACGCGGCCGCTGGCGGTCCTGGCCTCGGCCGCTGAATCACTTGGTGAAGACATCCATCGTCCTCCACTGCCGGAAGCTGGACCTGCCGAGGTACGGCGGGCTGCACACGCGTTCAATACCATGCAGGCTCAACTGATTCGATTTATTACGGATCGGACGCGCATTTTTTCGGCCATGTCGCACGATCTGAAAACGCCGATCACCCGCATGCGTTTGCGCGCAGAACTGCTGGATGATGACGATGTGCGCGCGCGGTTCGAGAAGGATCTGCTGGAGATGGAGCAGATGGTGAAGTACACGCTGGATTTCATGCGCGGTCTCGACCAGCCACAACATATTCAGCCCATCGACATCATGTCCTTGCTTGAAAGTCTGCAGGCCGACGCAGAAGAGATGGGGCGTGTAGTGCAGATTCAAGGGCGTACCAACAAGCCCTTCGTTGGGGATCCAGCTCGAATAAAGCGTTGCTTAGCGAATCTGCTCGACAATGCCGTTTTATATGGCGAACGGGCCCTCATCGTCGTCGACGATAGCGCTACCTCCCTGACACTGCGCATTCAGGATCAGGGCCCCGGCATTCCGGAGGAAGAACTGGAAAAGGTGTTTGAGCCGTTCTATCGGCTCGGCCTTGGCCTCGGCATCGCACGCGACATCGCGCGTGCGGCGGGGGGACGGTTGACGTTGCAGAATCGCCGCGATGGCGGAATGGAGGCGATCTTGGAACTTCCACATAGTCCGGCATAAATCGTCGGTCCTGCAAAATTCAAAATCCGTTTTCCCTTCGTTTTTTGGCGCCGATCAAAAGCCGGATATTCCGGGGTGTTGGGCTTGCCATGTGATTGGGTCTGCTGCTGCTCCGGGGCAGATCGTCGCGGCAGATCCCCACCTATGCCATTGCGTCGCATCCTGAGTTTGGCTGACAATTCAAGCAAACCCTGCGTTCAATGCATTTCTTTCAGGATCGATCGCTTTGCTGATCCATCAACGCAACTTGATCAGGACCGATTGCCCCACTCCTGCGCCAAATCACCGGCCGGGTCTGACCCGAGTCGCCCTCCCCGACAAAGCACACCGGGTGTCATCAGCATCGACCTGGGTGTGCTTTTCTGCGATGTGCGATGTTAGTATTCACTTACTTACTTTAATTCTGCGCTCAAATTGAATACTCGTCCCCCGCATCTGC
>NZ_MEGQ01000089.1:0-5055 GCF_001725585.1 Thiomonas sp. SCN 64-16
ACCTTGACCTTGGGCAGGAAATCCACCACATATTCGGCGCCGCGATACAACTCGGTATGCCCCTTCTGACGGCCAAAACCCTTGACTTCGGTCACTGTCAGGCCGGTGACGCCAATCTCCGCCAAGGCCTCGCGTACCTCGTCGAGTTTGAACGGCTTGATGATGGCGGTGATGAGTTTCATGTCAGGGCTCCTCGGTGTGATTGAAGACGGAATTTAACTGGGGATGCGTGAATCGGCAGAATTCAGAACGATTCCCGGAATTTTGAGGTGATCGGATAGCGCCAATCGCGGCCGAATGCGCGGTGGGTGACGCGAATGCCCGGAGGGGCCTGCCGCCGCTTGTACTCCGACAGTTTGAGCAGGTGCACCACGCGCTCGACATCGGCCCGGGCGTAGCCTGCGGCCAGCACGGTTTCCACCCGTTCGTCCTGCTCCATATAGCGCTGCAGAATGCCGTCGAGCACGTCGTACGGAGGCAGACTGTCCTGATCGGTCTGATCGGCGCGCAGCTCGGCGCTGGGCGCCCGGGTGATGATGCGCTGCGGAATGACCTCGGCCTCGCCCATTGCGGCCGCGTGCGCGTTGCGCCAGCGCGCCAGCTCCCAGACCAAGGTCTTGGTCACGTCCTTGATGACGGCGAAACCCCCGGCCATATCGCCATAGAGCGTGGCGTAACCCATGGCCATCTCGCTCTTGTTGCCGGTGGTCAGCACGATGCGTCCGCTGTTGTTCGACAGGCCCATGAGCAAGGTGCCGCGAATGCGCGCCTGAATGTTCTCCAGCGTGGTGTCGCCGGGGTGCTCGTGCAACAGCGGGGCCAGCGTGGTGCGAAAGGTTTCGAACAGCGGCGTGATGGGCAGCACGTCGTACTGCACGCCCAGTCGCTGCGCCATTTCTGCGGCGTCGTCGAGCGACATCTGCGCGGTGTATTGCGACGGCATCATCACCGCGCGCACCTTTTCGGCGCCAAGCGCATCCACCGCGATGGCCAGCACCAGCGCCGAATCCGCCCCGCCCGACAGCCCGATGAGCGCCCCTGGAAATCCGTTCTTGCCCAAATAGTCGCGCACCCCGAGCACCAGCGCCTCATACACCTCGGCATGGTCGGACTTCAACGGCGCCACATGCGCCGGAGTCTGCTTGAGCACCTCGCCGCCGGTTACATCGACGCGCAGGATGTCTTCGACGAATTGCGGCGAGCGTGCCACGAGATCGCCTGCGCGGTCGAGCACAAAAGACGCGCCGTCGAACACGATCTCATCCTGCCCGCACACCATTTGCGAGGCGACCAGCGCCATACCGTTTTCCAGGCAGCGCTCGCGCATCACCCGCTCGCGCTCCGCCGTCTTGCCACGGTGATAGGGCGAGGCATTGAGCACCAGCAGCACCTGAGCGCCGGCCGCGCGAGCCATGCGCGGCGCATGCGGCAGCCAGGCGTCCTCGCAAATATTGATGCCGAAATGCGTCCCCCCGGCCTCGAACACCACCGGCTGATCGCCCGGCGCGAAATAACGGCGTTCATCGAACACCTGATAGTTGGGCAACTCATGCTTGCAATAGGTCGCTTCGACCACGCCGCCCCGCAGCAGCGAGGCCGCGTTGCAGGCCACCGCCTGCTGGGTCGAGGCGATCCGCGGCGCTTCGGCGGCGGCCAGCCCCAGCGGATGCCCGACGACCAGCGCCAATTCCGGCAGATCCGACAGGTCATGCGCAAGCTGCTTCAATACGGCAGCACTGGCTTGAAGAAAGGCCGGGCGCAGCAACAAGTCTTCCGGGGGATAGCCGGTCAGCGCCAGCTCCGGGGTGACGACCACGCGCGCGCCCTGCGCATAGGCCTGCCGCGTCAGGCGGGCGATCTGCGCCGCATTGCCCGCAAGATCACCTACGGTCGGGTTGCATTGAATAACAGCGAGTTGGAGAGTCATGGCTGAGGATTTTCGCACCGAGTTGTCGGACGCGGTGAGCGCACTGCCCGCCGCCGACTGGGAGAGCCTGGTCGCGGCAACGCCCGGCACCACGCCGTTTCAGCGCCATGTCTGGCTGAGCGCGCTGGAGCAAAGCGGCTGCGTGGGCGCAGAGACCGGCTGGCAGCCCGTGGTCGTTTCGTTGCGCGATGCCAGCGGCGCGTTGGCCGCTGCCTGCGCGCTGTATGTGAAATCGCACTCCTACGGCGAATACGTTTTCGACTGGGCCTGGGCCCGCGCCTATGCCGAGCATGGCCTGCCCTACTACCCCAAACTCCTGCTCGCCGTGCCCTTCACTCCCGTGGGCGGCGCCAAGTTGCTGGGGCGCGACGCCACCGCGCGCAAAGCGCTGCTCGGCGAAATTCTGGCCATCGCCCGGCGCAGCGGGTTCAGTTCGCTGCACGCCCTGTTTCTCGACCCGCAGGAGGCCCAGTGGTGCAGTGCGCTCGGTCTGTTAGAGCGCACTACCCTGCAGTTTCACTGGCGTAACCCTCCCGCAGCAGGTGGGGCGGCCTGGCCCGACTTCGAGGCTTTTATCGGCAGTTTGAGGCACGATAAACGCAAAAAGATCAAACAAGAGCAACGCCAGGTGCGCGATGCCGGAGTTTGTTTCCGCGCCCTTGTCGGGACAGAAATCACCGAATCGCACTGGGATTTTTTCACTCGCTGCTATCAAACGACCTACGCCCTGCACGGCTCCGATCCTTACCTGAACCGCGCTTTTTTTCAGACCATCGGCGCCCAAATGCCCGAGCACTGCCTGCTGTTTATCGCCGAACGAGACGGCCAGCCCGTGGCCAGTTCGCTCGTCCTGCTCGACCCGCAAAGCCGCATCGCCTACGGTCGCTACTGGGGTGCCGTCGCCCACATTCCGGCCCTGCACTTCGACGCGTGCTATTACCAGCCCATCGCCTGGTGTCTGGCCCATGGCTACACCACCTTCGAAGGCGGCGCACAGGGCGAGCACAAAATGGCGCGCGGACTGCAACCCGTCGCCACCCGCTCGGCGCATTGGCTGGCACACCCGCAGTTTTCGCGGGCGGTGGAAGACTATTTGGAGCGTGAGTCAGCCGCCCTCGCCGAGCATCAGGACAGCCTGCAAGAGCGCCTGCCGTTCAAGGAAGTGCAATGAACCCGCGGCGCTTCAGGCCCGCTGCGCCAGCTGCTTTTCGATGAAGGCGAGCAGCCCCGCGCTGGCCTGTTCCACCAGATCGAGTACCCGCTCGAAATCGCGTTCAGTGCCGTAATACGGATCGGGCACGGCAGCCACCGGCGCCTGCGGCGCAAAACTCAAAAACAGTCGGCAGCGTGAGGCAAACTGAGGCGGGCATCGCTGTTCCAGCAAGGCGAGGTTGTCCCAGTCCATCGCCAAGAGCAGATCGAAACGCGAAAAATCCGCGTCTTCCACCGCGCGGGCGCGCAAGCCGGAGAGGTCGTAGCCCCGCTCCAGCGCATGACGCTGACTGCGACGATCGGGCGCCGAGCCCACGTGGAAGGCGTGGGTGCCGGCCGAATCGATGCGAACCCGCTTTTCCAACCCGGCTTCACGCACTCTGGCGCGAAACACGCCTTCGGCGGTTGGCGAGCGGCAGATATTGCCCATACAGACAAACAGCACGGAAAACTCAGACATGGTTGAACTCACGGGAATGCAGAAATTCGGTAGACGCAATAGACATTATCCGGGCTGCTAGCCATCGAAATCGCAAGTTTTGCAAAGTTGTGTCAACCCAAAGACCGGGACACGCATTAAGCCTCTGATCCAGCTTGGATCGTTTCCATCCCAAACATTGAAAGTGCATCCCATCATGAAAAAAATTGCTGCCACGCTGTTTGCTTCCCTGTTCGCCACCGTTGCCATGGCGCAAACTCCGGCCCCGGCTGCCCCTGAAGCCGCCAAGCCCGAAGCCCACAAGGAAATGAAAAAAGAGCACAAAAAGGTCGAACACAAGAAGGTCGAGCACAAAAAGGCCGTGCACAAGGAAATGAAAAAAGAAGAAAAGAAGGCTCAGTAAGGCCTTCGAGACGTTCGCCTACACGGTAGGCGCTCCGGCATGACGGCAGCACCTGCCGTACTTGCCCGTCGAAATCCCCCGCAGCAGCACCCGCGGGGGATTTTTTCATTCCGCATCGGAAAAACTGGCCTTCCTGACGAGCCGACAGGCTCTTGAAATTCGGCAAGACACCCCCACGCTGGAAAGGTCATTTTTTATAACCGCGCGCTCACGCCGCGCTCGCGACCATGCAGACTGATCCCCAGACCCCTCCTTCCGACGATCCGCAAACCGCTGGCGGTGCGCATCAGGAGTTGATTCCCGAGCCCGTTCTGAGCGACGAGCTGGCGCAGGCCCAGGAAGAAATCACCAAGCTCAACGACCAATTGCTGCGCGCCCGCGCCGAGGTGGAAAACATCCGCCGCCGCGCGGAAGATGAAGCCGCCAAGGCCCGCAAATTTGCGGTGGAAGGCTTCGCCGAATCACTGCTCCCGGTCAAGGACAGCCTGGAGGCGGCGCTGGCCGACACCAGCGGCAAGCCCGATGTGCTCAAACAAGGCGTGGAACTCACCCTGAGCCAGCTCAAATCGGCCTTCGAGCGCAACCGCCTGCTGGAAATCGCTCCTGCGGCTGGAGACAAATTCGACCCGACGTTGCACCAGGCCATTTCGGTGCAACCGGCCGAGCAGCCTTCCGGCACGGTGGTTTCGGTGCTGCAAAAAGGCTATCGGATCGCTGAACGCACCCTGCGTCCGGCACTGGTCACGGTGGCGCAATAAGTCCCTGTATGGGTATGGCCAGATTCGGTACGGCCAGATTCGCAAGACTTGAATTCACAACAAGCTTCCTCATTTAACTAGCAGTTAAAAATCAGCGCCCCGCGGCGCGGCACATTCGGAGAATTTCCATGGCAAAAATCATCGGTATCGACCTGGGCACCACCAATTCTTGCGTGGCGGTCATGGAGGGCAATACGCCCAAGGTCATTGAGAACAGCGAAGGCGCACGCACCACGCCATCCATCGTCGCCTATATGGAAGACGGCGAAATTCTGGTGGGGGCTTCAGCCAAGCGCCAGTCGGTCACCAATCCCAA
>NZ_MEGQ01000090.1:0-5368 GCF_001725585.1 Thiomonas sp. SCN 64-16
GTTTGATGGCAATGCGGCCGTGCTGCTTAATGCCAAACTCGAGCCCATTGGTACGCGCATTTTCGGCCCGGTGACGCGTGAACTGCGCACCGAGCGCTTCATGAAAATCGTGTCTCTGGCGCCTGAGGTTCTTTGAGCCCTGCTCTGAGCTGTCGAAAAAGGATTTGTGATGAACAAGATTCGCAAAGATGACGAAGTGATTGTCATTGCTGGCAGCGACAAGGGTCGCCGCGGCAAAGTGGCGGCTCGTGTGGATGCCGACCATATCGTGGTCGAGGGTGTGCATACGGTCAAGAAGAATGTGCGCCCCAATCCGATGAAGGGCGAGGCGGGTGGTGTGGTGTCCCGCGACCTGGCGATTCATCAAAGCAATGTGGCTATTTACAACCCCGCGACCGGCAAGAAAGTGCGCGTCTTCAAATCCAGTGGCGAGCAGATCAAGGGCTGACCGGAGGATTTATGTCGCGCCTGCAGACGATTTATAAAGACAAAGTCGTGCCCGAATTGATGGCCAAGTTTGGCTACAAGTCGGTCATGGAAGTGCCCCGCCTGACCAAGGTGACACTCAATATGGGTGTGTCCGAGGCGGTGGCTGATAAAAAAGTGATGGAGCACGCGGTGGGTGATCTCACCAAGATCGCGGGCCAAAAGCCGGTTGTCACCAGGTCGCGCAAGGCGATTGCCGGATTCAAAATCCGCGAAGACCTGCCCATCGGTTGCATGGTGACCTTGCGTGGTGGTCGCATGTACGACTTCCTCGATCGTTTTGTGACCATCGCCCTGCCGCGTGTACGCGATTTCCGCGGCATCTCCGCGCGTGCTTTCGACGGTCGTGGCAACTACAACATCGGGGTTAAAGAGCAGATCATCTTCCCGGAAATCGAGTACGACAAGATCGATGCGCTGCGCGGTCTGAATATCAGCGTGACCACGACGGCGAAAACCGACGAGGAGTGCAAGGCCTTGCTCGCCGCGTTCCGCTTCCCTTTCAAGAACTGAAGAATCATCATGGCGAAACTGTCCCTGATCAACCGCGAAAAGAAGCGCGAAGACTTGGTTGCAAAATTTGCATCGAAGCGCGCTGAACTGCAGGCCATCGTTGATGACGCCTCCAAGTCTTTTGAAGAGCGCTACGAGGCGCGCTTGAAGATTCAGCAGATGCCGCGCAATTCCAGTCCAACCCGGCTGCGCAATCGCTGCGCCATCACGGGTCGCCCGCGCGGTACGTTCCGCCAGTTCGGGTTGTCGCGCAGCAAGATTCGCGAGCTGGCGTTCCGCGGGGAAATCCCCGGCGTGACCAAATCCAGCTGGTAATCGGTCACACAGACAAGTTGAGTTCGGTTGTCACGTATCGATTGTTGCGTTGCTTGCCGACTAGACGCCAAAAGTTTTTAGGAGAGTATTGATGAGCATGAGTGATCCCATCGCCGACATGCTGACGCGTATTCGTAACGCGCAGATGGTCGAAAAGGCGAAGGTAACGATGCCAGCTTCCAAGATCAAAGCTGCAATCGCTCAGGTCCTGCACGAAGAGGGCTATATCGACGGCTTCAATATCCGTCGTGAGAGTGATGCCAAGGCGAATCTTGAGATTTCGTTGAAGTACTACGCGGGCAAACCGGTGATCGAGCGTCTTGAGCGCGTCAGTCGCCCGGGCCTGCGCGTCTATCGCGGCAAAGAAGCCATTCCCCAAGTGATGAATGGCCTGGGCGTTGCCATCGTTTCGACTCCCCGTGGGCTGATGACCGACCGCAAGGCGCGTCAAGTCGGCGTGGGTGGCGAAGTTCTCTGCTACGTCGCTTAAGGAGAGAACGGACATGTCACGTATTGCCAAATATCCGGTTGCAGTGCCGGCAGGTGTTGAGGTCAGCCTCAGTGCCGAGACTATCGCCATCAAGGGCGGGCTCGGCAAGCTGGAGCGTGCCCAATACGCCGGCGTGCGGATCGCCCAAGAGAACGGGGAACTGACTTTCGCCCCGGCCGACGAGTCGCGTGAGTCGCATGCCATGTCGGGAACCATGCGTGCCCTGGTTGCGGGCATGGTGCACGGCGTGTCCAAGGGTTTTGAGCGCAAGCTCACCCTGGTGGGTGTGGGCTTCAAGGCTCAGGCTCAAGGCGCCAAGTTGAATCTCTCGCTGGGTTTTTCCCATCCCATCGTCAAGGACATGCCTGAGGGCATCAAGGTCGAAACGCCGACTCCCACCGAGATCGTCATCAAGGGTGTGGATAAGCAACTCGTTGGCCAGATCGCTGCCGAAGTTCGTGCCTATCGTCCGCCTGAGCCCTACAAGGGCAAGGGTGTGCGTTATGCCGACGAAGTGGTGGTGATCAAGGAAACCAAGAAGAAGTAAGGGCCAGGATCATGATCAGCAAAAACATTTCCCGCCTGCGCCGTGCCCAGGCAACTCGTCGCCGTATCGCGCGTCTGCGTGTGGTTCGTTTGTCGGTGCATCGCACCAATCAGCATATTTACGCCAACATCATTTCCGCCGAGGGCGACCGCGTGCTCGCCTCTGCATCAACCGTGGAAGCGGAAGTTCGCGGACAACTGGGCGGGCATGGCGGCAACCTGGCAGCCGCGGTTGCCGTGGGCACCCGTATTGCCGAGAAGGCCAAGGCGGCCGGCATCGACACCGTCGCTTTCGACCGTTCGGGTTTTCGCTTTCATGGGCGCGTCAAGGCGCTCGCTGAGGCTGCGCGTGAAGCCGGCCTGAAGTTCTGAGAACGAGCACATCATGGCTAAAGTTCAAAACAAGTTTGCCAACGAAGCGCGAGACGATGGTCTGCGCGAGAAGATGATTGCGGTCAACCGCGTCACCAAAGTCGTCAAGGGCGGTCGGATTCTCGGTTTCGCCGCCTTGACCGTGGTGGGTGACGGCGATGGCCGCATCGGCATGGGTAAAGGCAAGGCGCGTGAAGTGCCTGTGGCCGTTCAAAAGGCCATGGAGCAAGCGCGTCGCAATATGGTGAAAGTGCCCCTGAAGGGCGGCACGCTGCACCACAAGGTGATGGGCCAGCACGGTGCTTCGAACGTCATGATGCTGCCTGCTGTGCAGGGTACGGGCATCATCGCGGGTGGCCCAATGCGCGCCATGTTCGAAGTGCTAGGGGTGACCGACATAGTGGCTAAGAGCCACGGTTCGTCCAACCCGTACAACATGGTCCGCGCAACGCTCGACGCCTTGACTAATATGAACTCCGCTCAGGAGATCGCCATGAAGCGTGGCAAGACCGTTGAAGAAATTCTGGGTTGAACATCATGAGTGACAAGAAAACCATCAAGGTCAAGCTGGTTCGAAGCGTGATCGGCACGCGCGATTCGCATCGTGCGACGGTGCGTGGCCTCGGTCTGCGCAAGCTGGGCAGCGTGCGTGAGCTGGAAGACACGGCTGCCGTGCGTGGCATGGTCCGCAAGGTCAGTTATCTGGTTGAAATCTGCGAATAAAACCGATTCAGATCGGGCGCAAACCAGCGGCTGATCCAGCTTCGGCTTATGAGCAACAGCAGAATTTGTGAAATTCGCGATTAGTGAGATTCAATATGCAACTCAACACCATCAAACCTGCCGCTGGCGCCAAGCACGCCAAGCGCCGCGTTGGCCGCGGAATTGGGTCGGGTCTCGGTAAGACCGCGGGCCGCGGTCACAAGGGCCAAAAATCGCGTTCCGGCGGTTTCCACAAGGTGGGCTTCGAAGGCGGTCAAATGCCCTTGCAGCGCCGTCTGCCCAAGCGCGGTTTCAAGTCGCCGATTGCGCGCTACAGCGCGCAGGTCACGCTGGCTGATCTGAACCGCATGCAGGAAGACGAAATCGACATGCTCACGCTCAAGGCTCACGGCCTGGTGCCTGATCTGTCGCGCACCGTCAAGGTTATCGCTTCGGGTCAGATCGCTCGCGCTGTCAAACTACAGGGCATTCTGGCAACCAAGGGCGCCCGCAGCGCCATCGAAGCGGCCGGCGGAAGCATCGCCGAAGTCGCAGCAGCCTGAACGGACGTCTCGACATGGCCAGCACAGGCGTGACTCAGCAGGGCAAGTACGGCGACCTCGGTCGTCGTCTGCTGTTCCTGCTCGGCGCACTGGTGGTGTACCGCATTGGTGCACACATCCCTGTGCCCGGAATCGATCCGACGCATCTGCAACAACTTTTCCAGAACAATTCGAGCGGCATTTTGGGCCTGTTCAATATGTTCTCAGGTGGAGCGCTGGCACGTTTCACGGTATTTGCGCTGGGGATCATGCCGTATATCTCGGCGTCGATCATCATGCAATTACTCACTTATGTGGTGCCCTCGCTCGAAGCCCTCAAAAAGGAAGGTGAGGCAGGGAGGCGCAAGACGACACAATACACGCGCTATTTCACTTTGGTGCTGGCGCTTTTTCAGTCCTTCGGTATTGCAGTGGCGCTGCAGGCTTCCCCTGGCCTGGTCATCAGTCCTGGCATTGGTTTTCAGCTATCTGCCGTGCTGACCCTGACCTCTGGCACCATGTTTCTAATGTGGCTGGGCGAGCAAATTACCGAGCGTGGTCTGGGGAATGGTATTTCCATCATTATTTTCTCGGGTATTGTGGCTGGTCTGCCTTCCGCGATCGCCGGGCTGATGGAGTTGGTCAGTACAGGCGCGATGAGTGTATTGGTGGCGCTGTTCGTATTAGCCATCGTGGTGCTGGTGACCTATTTCGTAGTATTTGTCGAGCGGGGTCAGCGCAAGATTCTGGTGAACTACGCGCGGCGGCAGGTGGGCAATAAGGTGTATGGTGGACAAAGCTCGCATCTACCCCTGAAGTTGAATATGGCAGGCGTGATTCCACCGATTTTTGCATCGTCCATTATTTTGCTTCCGGCAACGGCAGTGAGCTGGTTTGGCGCTGCCAAAGGTATGGGTTGGTTGAAGGATATTGCCGGTGCGCTTTCGCCAGGCCAGCCGCTCTACATTCTGTTGTACGCCACAGCAATCATTTTCTTTGCTTTTTTCTACACGGCCTTGGTTTTCAATAGCCGTGAAACTGCCGATCAGCTCAAAAAAGGTGGCGCGTTCATTCCTGGCATTCGGCCAGGAGAGCAGACCGCCAAATTCATCGACAAGGTGCTGATGCGCCTGACGTTGGTGGGGGCGATTTACATCACTTTGGTTTGCCTGCTGCCGGAGTTTCTTGTGTTGAAATACAATGTGCCGTTCAGCTTTGGTGGAACTTCGCTGCTGATCATTGTGGTGGTCACCATGGATTTCATGGCGCAAGTTCAGGCTTATGCCATGTCGCATCAGTACGATGCCCTGCTGAAAAAAGCCAATTTCAAATCAGGTCTTGGCGGGGTGCGTTAACGGAGTTTTATGGCCAAGGACGATGTCATTCAGATGCAGGGGGAGAT
>NZ_MEGQ01000091.1:0-5775 GCF_001725585.1 Thiomonas sp. SCN 64-16
CCGTTGCCAAGCGTACATGCTCGCAGGAGATCCTGCCGCGGCGGATCCGGTCTGTGCGAAATCGCCAGTCCATCAGGTCGTCGAGGCCGCGGTGGCGAAAGCCGGGAGTGTAGCTTCGTCCGAACACCCCCTTGTGTTCCGGAGTGCCGATCAGTCGCGTCGACTCCAACGCATGTTTTGAGTCCAAGCACTACGCCATGGTTCACGAACAGAAACTCCGACCTGCCGCACTGACCCGCATACTTGCCCTGTCCGCCTTGGCACTGGCATGGCAGGGAAGCGCCGAAGCCCAACCCGTTCTAGTGGCTGCTGCATCAGCTCCGGTATCGACGGCCGCTTCGCCCGTGGTGCAGTTGCAAACCGTGACCGTCTTTACTGGCAGCACCGAGGGCTTTCGCGCCCCGCCGAAGCATGCCTATGCAATTGACAACGACACCCTCAAGCAGCAGCCCGCCACCAATTTCCCGCAACTGCTGGCGCAGCATCTGCCCGGCGTGGCGCTGACCCACGAGCAGGGCAACCCGCTGCAGCCCACGTTGCACTTCAACGGCTTCGCCGCCTCGCCGCTGCTGGGCACACCGCAGGGCCTGTCGGTGTTTCAGGACGGGGTGCGGGTGAACGAGCCCTTCGGCGACGTGGTGAACTGGGACCTGATTCCTACCAACGCCATACGCTCCATCCATCTCGTGCCCATCACCGACCCAGTGTTCGGTCTCAACACCCTGGGCGGTGCGGTGTTGCTGCACACCGAGGACGGCCTGTCGGCGCCAGGCGGCGACGTCGGCATGGAATTCGGCAGCTTCGGCAAGACATCCGAGCAGGCACGTTATGGCACCCATGCGGGCGACTGGAGCTATTTCTTTGCGGTGCAAAACCAGCATGAGAACGGTTTCGCCCCCTATACCGCCAGCAGCGACCGCAGTCTGTTTGGCAAGGTCACGCGCCGGGCGAACGGTAACGACTTGGACTTCAGCTACACCTTCGCCAAAAGCCATCTGGCAGGCTCGCAGACGCTACCCAAGCAGTGGATGAACACCCCCACGGCCGTCTACACCGCACCGGACAACATCGACAACCAGCTCAATTTTTTCAACCTCGGCGACACCCAGAGCCTGAGTCCGCACTGGCAGCTTGCCGCGCAGCTGTATTTGCGCAACAGCGACCAGAGCGGTTTCAACAGCAACGTCAATGGCAACTATGACGGCAACACAACCACGTTGGGCAACTCGGTGGCCGACAACGTCCTCAATGGCCTGCAGCAGCAAAGCCGAGGCCTGAGCCTGGCCCTGCATAACGACAACCCACTGTTCGGCCTGGGCAACCACGCCAGCCTGGGGATGAGCGTGGACCACCAGTCGGTGGACTTCACCCAGATCCAGCAGGCCGCCACCTTCACGCCGCAGCGCTACACCGTGGGAGTCGGCCCGTTCGACCAAGGTCCGGTGAGCCTTGGGGTGCGCAACCGCTACAGCGGCGTGTACTTCACCGACCGCTTGGCGGCCACGCCCTGGCTCGACCTCTCTGCCGGCGGGCGCTACGAACGCGCCAACGTCGATATGACCGACAGGCTCGGCGGCGCGCTCGGTGGCAACCACAGCTACAGCCGCTTCAACCCCAGCGTCGGTCTGGACCTGCATCCCAGCCCCAAGGCCTCGTACTACCTGCGCTATGCCGAGGGCATGCGTGTGCCGATGGCTGTGGAACTCACCTGCGCCAGCCCTGACGCCCCCTGCACCCTGCCCAATGTGCTGGTGGCCGACCCCGACCTGCACCTCGTCATCGCGCGCACCGCGCAGGCCGGCGCGGTGTGGAAGCTGGGTTGGATCCGGGTTCATGCCGAATACACCCACACGCAGTTGAACAATGCCATCCAGTTCATCAGCCTGGCGAACATGACCCAAGGCTATTTCATCAACATTCCGCAAGAGTTGTTCCGTACCGCCACCCTGGACCTGACCAGCGGCAGCGAGCGCTGGCTGTGGTCGGCCTCCATCAGCCACACTGTGGCCACCTACGAGTCCGGCTTTCAGGAGCCCAGCGCGAGCAACTCCAGCGCCGACGCCAACGGCAACATCCAGGTGCAGCCCGGCAACCGCCTGCCCAATATTCCGACGTGGAGCGTCAAGCTACTTGCTCAATATCAGCCTAGCGAACGCCTGCAACTGCATGGCGCAGTTGTGGCATACGGCGCGCGCTATGCGCAGGGTGACGAGAACAACCAAGACAACAACGGCCGGGTGCCGGGCTATGCCGTGGTCAATCTCGGTGCGCAATACAAGCTGGACCAGCACTGGCGCCTGAATCTATCCATCCACAACCTGTTCAACCGCGTGTACGCCGATTTCGGCCAGCTCGGTGTGAACGAATTTACCGGCGCCAACCGCAGTTTCAGCAGCGATCCCGCCACCTGGCAGAACACCCAGTTCGTCGCCCCAGGCGCCCCCAGAGGCATCTGGCTGGGGGCAAGCTATGCGTGGAACTGATGCAAGTTTTATTCAACCACAAGTGAAGGAGATACACATGTACTCAATGGACAAAATTAAACATCTCGACACTCTCGGTCGGCATGCCCCGGCCGCGATGCAGGCTTTCGCCGCGTTTGATGCGGCAGCCATGGCACCGGGGGCGTTGTCTGTGCATACCAAGGAATTGATCGCGCTTGCCGTGGCGCACACGACGCAATGCCCGTATTGCATCCAGATCCACGTCGACCGCGCCCGCAAGGCCGGGTGCAGCGATGCTGAAATTGCCGAAGCGGTTCTCGTGACCGCCGCATTACGCGCCGGTGCCGCCGTGACCCACGGCACGCATTGCTTTGCTTGATGTTCCAAAACGCAGCCTCTCTGGAGTCCAACCATGATTCAAGTCAGCGTGATGTACCCGAACCAGGACGACGCCCGGTTCGATATGGCGTACTACACCGAAATCCACATTCCCCTAATACGCAAGCTCACCGGCGATGCCTGCCGTCGCGTCAGTGTGCAGCGCGGGCTGGGCGGGCCGCAACCGCATTCCAAGCCAACCTATGTGGCGCTGGGGCATTTGTACTTCGATTCGGTGCCCGCCTTCGAACAGGCGTTCGGTCCGCATGCCCAGCAAATCATGGCTGACCTGTCCAACTTCACCAACCTCAATCCCACCATCCAGATCAATGAGGTCGTTGTGGAGTGATGGCATCAATATTTCAGGAGTGCGAATCATGGCGTACCAATCCAGAACGTGCAGGCGCGTGGTAAGCAGTGTCGCCTGTGCTCTCTCCCTCTTTGTCACGATTGCTGCTGCAGACGCTCAGTCCGATGTCCTAGATGTGTCAAATTGGCATTCAAAAAGAGCTGCACCTGTCGAGAGCGCGGACGTGCTCAAGCACGAAGCTGAATCAGGAAAGTTGGAAGCGCAACTGCGTTACGCAAAATACCTGTTCGATCATGACGAGAAATCCATCGCAGTTCTTTGGCTGACAGAGGCGAACAATCAAGGGAGTCTCGAGGCCGAATACCTGCTGGGGCAGCTATATGAGAATGGCGATGGCGTCGCGCAGGATTTCGAGCAGTCGCGGTACTTCTTTGGCAAGGCAGCCGATCAAGGGTATGCCCCGGCGCAGTACAAGCTCGGAAAGTTATTGATCAACTCCGAGTTCGACGATCCTCAGATGGACACCACATCTGACCGGGAACTGCAGAAAAAAATTACCAGAGGAGTTACGTTGCTGCGTAAGTCGGCCAATTCCGGATATGCACCATCCCAATACGAGATGGGCCTGCTTGCACTCAACGGCAACATGACCGAAAAAAACCCGCAGGAGGCATTTTCATACCTCAAGAAGGCAGCTGATCAGGGAGTAGCCGCCGCGGCATACATGACGGCAACTTGCTATGCATCTGGAATCGGAACTGCGATCAACACAGAGTCTGCTAAGCAGTATCTGCGCAAGACAATAGGCCTCGCTGGCCTGGAGTCCGATTATGGACGCGATGCAGAATCGAAGCTGAAAGAACTTGGAGTGTCGGCGAACCATTGATCCGGCCCGTCGAAGGCTGAAATGCATCCGAACGCCCTCAAGTTTTGTGATGGATGGACAAGTGCGACGACCGCAGCAAGCCCTGCGGCTACAGCTGGAAAGAGGGGGCCAAGGGAATCTCCTTGCCGACCCTCTCGGCGCAAGAGTCGCTCCTGCTCGTGATGGCGCGCGCGCTTGCAGGCCTCGGCTGCGCCGTTCTGTGTGTCGAATCAGTAGTGTCTGGTTTATTGGCTGTCAGCGAGCCGCCTAGGAGTGTGGGCGGCAGAAGGTTGTTGAGGTCGACGTAGGACGGTGGGCGTGCGTTAATACGGCATGCCCACTAGTTACCGCCCCTATGAGCCGTGGCTGCCGCCGGGTCACCTGGCTTACTTCATCCACGACACGATTGACACGCTGGACCTGAGCGCGTTCTACGCGCGCTATGAGGGTGGCGGAGCGCGCAACCAGCCCTTCCATCCGGCGATGATGGTCAAGGTTCTGGTGTACGGCTACGCCACCGGGGTGTTCAGCTCGCGCAAGATCGAGCGCCGGCTGCACGAGGACCTGGCGTTCCGGATGCTGGCAGCAGGGAACTTCCCCAAGCACCGCACGATCCGGGATTTCCGTGCGCTGCACCTCCAGGAATTCTCGGACCTGTTCGTGCAGGTCGTGCGCCTGGCGCGCGAGATGGGTCTGGTCAAGCTGGGCACGGTGGCCATCGACGGCACCAAGGTCAAGGCCAACGCGAGCCGCCACAAGGCCATGAGCTATGCGCGCATGCAGCACACCGAGGTCGAACTGAAAAAGCAGATCGACGCGCTGCTGGCGCGCGCCAAGGCCACCGACGAGGCCGAGGCGCAGGAGCCCGAACTCGACATCCCGGCCGAGATCGAGCGGCGCGAGGCGCGACTCGATGCGATCCGGCAGGCGCGCCAGCGGCTGGAACAGCGTCAGCGTGAAGCCGACGCGCAGCGTGGTCGCAGTGACGATGATGATCGCCGTCCCCGGGGGCCGGATGGGAAGCCGCGGCGCGGTGCGCGGTTCAAGCGCGACTTCGGCGTGCCCGAAGACAAGGCGCAGGAGAACTTCACCGACCCGGACAGCCGCATCATGAAGCGCGCCGGCGGCGGCTTCGACCCCAGCTACAACGCGCAGACGGCGGTGGACGAGGCTGCGCACATCATCGTGGCTGCGGAACTGGACAACACGGCACCCGATGCCAACTGGCTGCTGCCGATGATCGATGCGATCCAGGAGAACCTGGGCGCGCTGCCCGCGCTGGGTCTGGCCGACGCGGGCTATCGCAGCGAGGACAACCTGCGCGATGCGCCGATCGATCTGGTTGTGGCCTTGGGGCGCGAAGGCAAGCAGCACGCGGCCATCGATGCCGCGCGGCTGCCGCACACCGCGGCCATGGCCGCGAAGATGCAGACCGCCGCGGGACGCGCCGCCTATCGCAAGCGCAAGTGGATCGCCGAGCCGCCCAACGGCTGGATCAAGAGCGTGCTGGGGTTCCGCCAGTTCAGCCTGCGCGGCCTTGAGCGTGTACGCGCCGAGTGGAAACTCGTCTGCGCAGCACTGAACCTCCGGCGGATGGCCTCGTTGGTTCCCGCCTGAACAGAAATGGGGGCACAGGCCGCCCCGCACAACACGCCCGCTGCTGCCCTCTCGGGGGCGTGAGACGACCGGCCATGCCGACCGTGCCCGAAAAACAGTCCGCTCGCCCAGCATCGGCGCTCCGGCACAGGTTCACGGAATTCTGCCGCCCAGACTCCTAG
>NZ_MEGQ01000092.1:0-7454 GCF_001725585.1 Thiomonas sp. SCN 64-16
GACCAATATGCTGGCTTTGAATGCGGCGATTGAAGCGGCCCGGGCTGGGGAGCATGGCAAGGGCTTTGCGGTGGTGGCCGCGGAGGTGCGCAAGCTGGCCGAGCGCTCTCAGGTGGCGGCCAAGGAGATCGGCGATCTGGCGACTTCGACGGTGAAGCAGGCGGACGCGGCAGGTAGCCTGATTGCGCAGATGGCACCCAATATCTCGAAGACTTCGGATCTGGTGCAGGAGATCACAGCGGCGTCGGAGGAACAGTCCACCGGCATGCAGCAGATCAATCAGGCCGTCGCCCAGCTCTCAGCGGTCACCCAGCAGAACGCCTCGGCTTCGGAACAACTCGCGGCCACGGCCGAAGAGATGAATGCGCAGGCGCAGGCTTTGCAGGAAAGCATGGCGGGCTTCCGGCTCAGCCAGGAAACGCAGGTCACGACGGCTAAACCGGCCGCACGGCCTGCCGCAGGCAAGGCCCGGGCGGCTAACGAAGACAGTCTGCCGGTGCTCGCGCAATCGCAGCCAGAATTCGTGCGGTTCTGAAGGGACTGACTAACTCCTCAACACGCTGATGCACCTGATCACCCCACTGCTCATCGATCTCGGCATCGTCGCCCTTGCGATGGCCGGCGTGCTGATGCTCGCCTGGAAGCTGCTCCAGCAGCTGTGGGGAACCGGGACGAGCAGCGCCTACCAGCCTGCGGCGCTGCTGTTTTCCGCTGGCGTCGCCACGGCCGTGCGCAATCGCTTTCCCTGGATGCGCGTCGCGTACCGGCAGCGGCCAGACCGCAAACTCATGCTGACGGCGGCGGTGATTCTGTTGCTGGCCAGCTCGCTCACCGCGCTATTCACCGCTCTGGTAATGGCCGACCACGAACGGAATCGGCTGACGCTCAGCATGGAGAACGACCGCGACGCACTCAGCCGCGGCCTGCTCATGGCGATGGAGGTTCGCGGCAAGGAGCTGGAGCGGTTTTCCCACAACCCATTGCTCTTACGCACCCTGCAAACGCTTCAAAACGGCAAAGAAGGCAGTCCCGCGCATCCATCTGCCGAACTGCAAAGCCAACTCGCCGACTTGCGCACCATGATGGCGCTGTTGGCCCCTCACGAATACAGCATCACCAATCTCTGGGGTGAAACCGTGCTGTCGAGCGCAGCCTCCACAGCGCACCACCCGGGGCTGCCCAGCCTGGCGTCGGCCATGCCGCCAGCCAGCCAGTTCATGCTGCAGCGCGATCCGGAAACGCTCAATTTTTTTCTGCACACGCAGCTCCCGATTCGCAAGGGCGAGCAGACCATCGGCCACTTCAGCGCCTCGCTGCCCCTGCCCGCCTCCAGCCGCATCGCGCATGAGCTGACGCGTCGCGCGAAACACACCGTCATCAAAATCTGCAGCCTCTCCAATGACCTCTGGACCTGTCTGCCCAGCAAGGCCGGTGAAAGCGAACAGACGACGCTACTCACATCCAAGCGTCTGCCCGCAGAGGTGCGCTGGGCACAGGGCAAAGCGGCTACGACGATTCAGGAAATCGACGGCCAGCGATGGCTGATCAGCTCCACGCCGCTCGGCACGACCGGGCTGGCCCTGGCGGTGGAAGTGCCCACGGCCGAACTCTATGCCCCGGTCGTCGATACGCTCGAAACCGGGCTGCTGTTCGTGCCGGGTCTGGTGCTGCTGGGGCTGCTCGTGCTGGGCTGGCAACTGCGCCCACTGACCCAGAGGCTGCATCAGGCGAACGCGCGGGTACAGAACGCTTTTGACTATTCCGGTATCGGCATTTTGATGGTGAACGGGCAAGGCGACATTCTCGACTTCAATCCGGCCTTCAGCGAGATGCTGGGCTACACGCCGGCAGAGCTGCGCCAGCCCCATGTCGTCGACGATTTTCTGCATCCGGACGACCAGGGCGCCGTGGCCGCCCAACTCGGTGGCATGGCAGACACAGAGGTGGGCGCCTATTGCGCGCACCGGCGCTATCGTCACAAGAATGGTCAGTACCGCATGCTGCAGTGGCATGTCTCCCCGGTGAAGAACGAGGACGGCGCTGTGACCTCCATCGTGTGTTACGCCCTCGACGTGACTGACGAACTCGCCCGCAGGGACGCTGCGATCCGGCAGACCGCGTTTCTGAATGCGGTGCTCGACAATATGCGCGACGTGGTCTACGCCTGCGACGAAAACGGCTTGCTGAGCTATGTGAACGCGGCAGCCATTCGGGCGGGTTTGCCGACAAAAATGGGGGTGTCATTGCGTGAATTGGAGTTGGTCACGCCTGTTCACACCACTGACCACAAGCCGGTTCCACTGGAGCAACTGCCGCTGGGATCGGCCTTGCGCGGTGAACCCAAGGAGGCAGAGAACTTTCTGATAGAAAGCCTGGAAGGCCAGTGGCGGCACTATGAAATCACGGCCCGCCGACTGCTGGATTCCACCGGCACGCCTCTCGGCGCCGCAGCGGTCGCGCACGACGTCACGGAAATCCGTGCCGTAGACCGGCGCCTCAAGTGGCTGATCGATCACGACGAGCTGACCGAACTGCCCAATCAGACCCTGGTCATCGAATCGCTAGAGCGCTTGCTCGAAGCCGAGACCAGCCGGGACGAGAGCCGCCAACTGGCCGTTTACTTGCTCGACATCGACCGCTTCCGCCAGATCAACGACAGCTTTGGTCACGCCCTGGGCGATGACCTGTTGATCGAAACCGCGGCGCGGCTGAAGGTCGCGCTTGCTCCAGACGATTTTCTGGCACGCTGGGGCGGCAATGCCTTCGCCGTGCTGCATCCTTGCACCGCCGACCAGCAGGCCCTGCTCGATCACGCCGAGCAACTGCTCAACAGCCTGACCGAGCCTTTCGTTCTCGACGGCCAGACCATTTTCATCACCGCCAGCCTGGGCATTGCGCGTGCGCCGCGCGATGGGCGTTCAGCCACGCAACTGTTCAGCCGTGCCGATGTGGCCATGTACCGCTGCAAGGCCAACACCCCCGGCCGGGCGCTGCTCTACACCGCCGACATGAGCCAGCGCGGGCGCGAGCTCATCGAGATGGAGACCGACCTGCGCCACGCTCTCGCCTTGGAGCAGTTTTTTGTGCTCTACCAACCCAAGGTCTGCCTGCAGACCCATCAGGTGATTGGGGCGGAGGCCTTGCTGCGCTGGCAGCACCCACAACATGGTCTGGTTTCTCCGGCCACGTTCATTCCGCTGCTCGAAGAAACCGGCCTGATCGTGCCCGTGGGGCAATGGGTGCTGAACGCCGTGTGCAAGCAGCTTCAAGAATGGGAGCAGCAAGGCAAGACCCCGCTGCCCATCGCCGTGAACTGCTCGATGCGGCAGTTGCAGGGCGATCTGATTTTGCGCCAGGTCTCTTCGGCCCTGGAGCACTCGGGCATCGCGCCCGGCCTGCTGGAGCTGGAAATCACCGAAAGCATGATGCTGCGCGATCCCGAGCATGTCAGCGGGCTGATCGTGCAATTGCGCGAACTTGGCGTGAACACCTCCATCGACGATTTCGGCACGGGCTACTCCTCGCTGGCCTCGCTCAAGCGTCTGCCCGTCACCACAATCAAACTCGACCGCGCTTTTGTCAAAGACCTGCCCAACGATGCCGACGACGCGGCCATTACGCGTGCAGTGATTTCGATGGCTAAGGCCCTGCACCTGATCGTCATCGCCGAAGGCGTCGAAACGCAGGAGCAAGCCGATTTTCTGCAGCAACTCGGGTGCGAGGCCTACCAGGGCTGGCTGTTCAGCCAGGCGGTCGCGCCCAAGCGCTTTGCTCAATATCTGGCCGATGCCAAGACCCACACACCTGGCTGAAAAAACCATGCAAACGCTCACCGATACCGAACTCAGCGGCTTTTCCCGCCTCATGTTCGAAGCCGCTGGCATCACCCTGGCGCCGTCGAAAAAAGCGCTGGTCGAAGGGCGTCTTTCAAAGCGGCTGCACGCGCTCGGGCTGGCGACTTTCACCGATTACCTGCACCATCTGCGGCAAGACGCCGCCGAGCGCCAGCAGGCCATCGACCTGCTCACCACCAACGAAACCTATTTCTTTCGCGAGCCGCGGCACTTCGCCTATCTGTCGGAGCAAATCATTCCGCATGCGGATACCTCGCGCCCATTCCGGGTGTGGAGTGCGGCCTGCTCCAGCGGTGAAGAGCCCTACAGCATCGCCATGGTGCTGGCCGAGCGCATGGGACAACGGAGCGCGCCGAAAAAATTCCCCAGCCCTACCTCAAGGCCTTTTGTCTGAAGGGAACGGGGGCGCATGAGGGTAGTTTTGCGCTGCAGCCCAGCATCCGCGAGCGGGTGCGCTTTCAGGTCATCAATCTCAACACCGCCCTGCCCGACATCGGCCAGTTCGACCTGGTGGTGCTGCGCAATGTGATGATCTATTTCGACGCCGAAACCAAGCGCGCGGTGTGCCGTCGGCTGCTGGATGTGCTGCGGCCCGGCGGGCATCTGTTCATCGGTCATTCCGAAAGCCTGAACGGTCTGGATCTGCCGCTGCGCAGCCTTCAGCCCGCCGTCTATCTCAAGCCGCAATGAAAACTGCGCCGTACCCCGCACCTGCCGAGGCGGCGCAGGAAGAACCGCTGGAAATTTTTCTGCAGCCCGGCGAGCTGTATTTCGGCGAAGGACGCACGCGCGTGCGCACCCTGCTGGGCTCGTGCGTGGCGATTGCGGTGTGGCACCCGCAACTGAAGATCGGCGGGCTATGCCATTACATGCTGCCCGGCCGCGGCGCGCATCATGGTGCTCACCGTGCGCTCGACGGCCGCTATGCCGACGAGGCCATGCTGCTATTCCTGCGCGATATGCGGGCGGCGGGCACCCGCCCCGATGAATACGAGGCCAAGCTGTTCGGCGGCGGGCGCATGTTCACGCAGGAAAAGCCCCTGCATGTGCAACACGGCTGCCTGGACGTGCCGTGCAAAAACGTACTGCGCGGACGCGAACTCGTGCGTCAACATGGCCTGCGCCTGAAGGCCGAACATCTGGGCGGCGAAGGCCACCGCAATGTGCTGTTCGAGATTTGGAGCGGCGACGCCTATCTGAAATTCTGGGGCCAGAACGCGCAGCAAAGCATGGGCTGAGTCCCATCAAAACCCTTCCTACTGGAGACGCTTTCATGATTCGGACCGACAAGGTCAAGGTGTTCATCGTCGACGATTCCGCCGTGGTGCGGCAGGTGCTGCAGGCCGTGCTGCTGCGCGATCCGGGCATCGAGGTCATCGGCGTCGCACCCGACCCGCTGTTTGCCCTGCAGCGCATGCAGCTAGGCCAGTGGCCCGACGTGCTGGTGCTCGACGTCGAGATGCCCCGCATGGACGGCATCACCTTCCTCAAGAAGCTCATGGTCGAGCATCCGCTGCCGGTGGTGATCTGTTCCACACTCACCGAAAAAGGCGCGCAGATCACGCTCGATGCTCTGGCGGCCGGGGCCGTCAGCGTGGTGACCAAGCCGCGCGTGGGCCTGAAGGACTTTCTGGTGGAGCAAACCACCGAGCTGACGCAGACCATCAAGGCCGCGGCCCGCGCCAACACCGGCAGTCTGCGCGCCTTGTCGCGGCCCGTGGTCAGCGTGACCAAGACCGCTGCGCCACCCGCGTTCACCCCCAGCGCGCATGTGCTGACCGACACCACCGAGAAGATCATCGCCATGGGCATGTCCACCGGCGGCACCGTGGCGCTCGAGCGCGTGCTCACCACCCTGCCCCGCACCCTGCCGGGCATCGCCGTGGTGCAGCACATGCCGGAGAAGTTCACCGCCACTTTTGCCGAGCGCCTAAATTCCGTCTGCGCCCTCGAAGTGCGCGAGGCGCGTGACGGCGACCGGCTGATTCCCGGGCTGGTGCTCATCGCGCCGGGCGGCCGCCACATGCAGGTGCGGCGCAGCGGCGCGCAGTACCACGTCGAAGTGCGCGATGGCCCGCCGGTCAACCGCCACCGGCCTTCGGTCGATGTGCTGTTCCGCTCAGTGGCGCAATGCGCCGGGCGCAACGCGCTGGGCATCATCCTCACCGGCATGGGCGACGACGGCGCGCGCGGCCTCAAGGAGATGCACGACGCCGGCGCCCGCACCGTGGCGCAGGACGAGGCCACCAGCGTGGTCTACGGCATGCCCAAGGAGGCGGTGAAACTTGGCGCTGCCGACCGCAGCCTGGCCCTGGGCGACATCGGCGCGGCGATGGTGGAATACGGCCGCGGTTGACCCCAGACTACGCACCCACACGGGGTCTTCCCCTATGCAGCGGCACTGGCCTCGTGTCGTTGCATAAGCATCAAGTTAAACCTCTCTCTACCCTGATGAACAACCTTCGTATTCGCACCCGAATGACCTTGGGCCTGCTCGGAATGCTGGCCGTCATCGTGCTCAATGCCGCGTTGGCGCAGCAGCAATTGGCACAGTCAAACGCCCGGCTCGACGCCATCGTGCATGTGCAAAGCCAGCGCATCGCCCTGCTCAACACTTTTTTCACCAACTTCCAGGGCACCACAGCCGCGCTGTATCAAACCCTGCTGAACCCGGCACACGCGCAGGCGCAGCAGGCCCTCAAAAAGCAGCTCGCCGAAAACCGTGAAAGCACGGCCCAAGTGTTCAAAGACTTGCAAGCCTTGCCGCCGGATGCAGAGGTCAACGCGCAGCTCGCTGAAATTCACAGCTTGATGGCGAAGAACCGGGGCGTGCAGCAGCAGGTCATCGGTCTGATGCAGCAAGAACTCTATCCGCAGGCCAGCACCATCTACACCCAGCTAGCCTCGCCCATCGTGCTCGCCATGCACCAGCACATCAGTGCGTTGATCGCCCATCAGAAAGCGCAGATGCAGGCGGCGTATGCGCAAAGCCAGGCCGCCTATGCAAGTGCGGTTCGCCAGGCGCTGTGGATCACCATCGGCTTCATCATCGCGGCAATGGTGGGCGGCTTCTGGATCACCCGCTCCATTACCCGCCCCTTGAGCGAGGCAGTGCATGTCGCGCAGCGCGTGGCCGAAGGCGATCTGTCGGTGCGGGTGGCTTCCACCTCGAAGGATGAAACCGGGCAGTTGCTCACGGCTTTGGGGGACATGGTCGGGCGGCTGACTTCGGTCATCGGCTCGGTGCGGTCTTCGGCCGAGCAACTGCTCTCGGCGTCCACGCAGGTGTCGGCGACTTCGCAAAGTCTGTCGCAGTCGTCTTCGGAGCAGGCGGCTTCGGTGGAGGAAACCTCGGCCACGCTGGAGCAGGCGACCGCTTCGATTCGCCAGAATGCGGATAACGCCCGTCTGACGGATTCGATGGCGCAGCAGGCGGCAGGCCAAGCGCGTGAAGGGGGTGCGGCGGTGCAGGGCACGGTCTCGGCGATGCAAGCCATCGCGGAGCGCATCTCGATCATCGATGACATTGCGTATCAGACCAATATGCTGGCTTTGAATGCGGCGATTGAAGCGGCCCGGGCTGGGGAGCATGGCAAGGGC
>NZ_MEGQ01000093.1:0-5673 GCF_001725585.1 Thiomonas sp. SCN 64-16
GGCGGACGTGCCGCAAGCGGCGTGTGATCCGCCTTGTTGTAGTGTGGGCAAGTGGTCTTTTTGGCGCAGCTCGCGTAGAGCGAGAGCGAATGTTCCTGCAACTCGAAGCCGTGCTCCGTGGCGATTTTTTTCTGCCGCCGCTCGATCTCAGGATCGAAAAACTCCACCACCCGACCGCAGTCCAGGCACACCAGATGGTCGTGGTGCGTGCCTTCGTTGATCTCGAACACCGACTTGCCCGACTCGAAGTTACTGCGCAGCAAAATGCCGGCCTGCTCGAACTGGGTCAGCACGCGGTACACCGTGGCCAGACCGATGTCTTGCTGCTCGTCGAGCAGCACGCGGTACACATCTTCCGCAGTCATGTGGCGCTGCGTGCCCTTTTGAAAAATCTCCAGAATGCGCAGGCGCGGCTGAGTGACTTTCAGACCGGTATTGCGCAAACCTTGTGCATTGCTCTGAGCCATGGGGGAGAGGGCCGTATTCAGTAGAATGCGCCGATGTTAAACGACCCCGGCCGCGTTGACCACGCGAGAGTCCCGATGCGGTTTTACTCTGTTTTTCGTTTCTCTGAACACGCTTTTGCTCAGGCGTCCCCCCGGGCGGATTTGCGGCGAGGGCTTGCCACTGCGGCGCTGTGCTGCCTGACCTTGCTGGGCGGTTGCAGCACCACAACCACCCAGCACGATCTCACGTCGATATTCAAGCCCTACCGCGCCGATGTGATCCAGGGAAATTTCGTCTCGCGTGAAATGGCCGAGGAGCTCAAGCCCGGCATGACCAAGGAACAGGTGCAAGCCATCATGGGGACGCCCCTGCTCAAGACGGTCTTCAATCAGAACCGGTGGGAATATGTGTTCAGCCTGCGTCAGGGCTATCACGCCCCCATCGTGCGCCGCTACACCGTGTATTTCGACAAGGACGGCAAGATGGTGCGCGCCGACGGCGATCCGTTGCCTTCCGAGCAGGAGTTCGTCGCGCAGATCAACACCCTGCGCGATGGCGGCAGCAAACCCAAGTTGCTGACCGAGGCGCAGCTGCAGGCCGAAATCGCCGCTGCGGACAAGAAGTTTGCGCAAACCAAGCGGCCGCCTGCCGCAGCCTCGCAGCCCGGCAATCTGACGGTTTACGCACCGCCGGCCGAGATTGCCGAGTTGCAAAAGGCTGCGCCGCCCGCTGCGGCTTCCTCTTCCGCTGGCAATCCTTGACCTCTTTTGAGAGGCTTTCGCGCATGAGCACATCGCCTGCAGAAACGCATCGCATCGCCATCGCCGGCGCCAGCGGCCGCATGGGCCGCACGCTCGTCGAGGCCGTCCTGGCCGCGCCGGATTGCAGCATCGGCGCCGCGCTCGACATGCCGGGCAGCCCGGCGCTCGGGCAGGACGCCGGGGCGTTTGCCGGGGTGCACACCGGCGTGGCCATCCGCTCCGATCTGTACGCCGCGCTGCAGCACGTCCGCTATTTCATCGACTTCACCCGGCCTGAAGGCACCATGGCGCATCTGGCCGCGTGCGAGGCGGCGGGGGTGGCCATGGTCATCGGCACCACGGGCTTCGACGAGGCGCAGCTCGCGCGCATCCGCATTGCATCGCAGCGCATCGCCATTGTCATGGCGCCCAATATGAGCATCGGCGTGAACGTGGTGTTCAAGCTGCTGGAGCAGGCAGCGCGCGCGCTGGCGCAGGGTTATGACATCGAGATCATCGAAGCCCATCATCGCCACAAGGTGGACGCGCCTTCGGGCACCGCGCTGAAAATGGGCGAGGTCGTCGCGGGTGCGCTCGGGCGCGACCTCAAGCAATGCGCCGTCTATGGCCGCGAAGGCGTCACCGGCGAACGCGACCCGTCCACCATCGGCTTCGCCACCGTGCGCGGCGGCGACATCGTGGGCGACCATACCGTGCTGTTCGCGGGCACGGGCGAGCGCATCGAAATCACCCACAAGTCGAGCAGCCGCGCCACCTACGCCCAGGGCAGCCTGCGCGCCGTGCGCTTTCTCGCCGCCCAATCCCACGGCCTGTTCGACATGCAGGACGTGCTGGGCTTGAACTGAGTCACCCATGGGAGGGCTCGCACAGTTCTGGCAGCAGGGTGACGCGCTCAGCCATCTGGTCGCGCTCGTGCTGCTGGCGATGTCGGTGGCGAGCTGGTTTGTCATTTTGTGGAAAGCGGCCCTGCTCTGGCGGGCCACGCGTCGCGTGCCCGCGGGTATTGCGGCGTATTGGGGCGCCGCGTCGCCCTTGCAGGCCGCAGCGGCAACGCAGAGCGCAGACCCCGACGGCCTGTCCAGCCTGATGGCCGAGACCGCCTCCAGGCTGGCGCGACCCGATACCGCGCATCGCTGGCAGTCGCATGAAGACCGCGTCACCCGCGAATTGCGCGAGGCTTTGCAGGCGGCGCAGCGGCGTCTGCAGGCGGGCCATGTGCTGCTGGCCAGTGTGGGCAGCACTGCCCCATTCGTCGGCCTGTTCGGCACGGTCTGGGGCATCTATCACGCCCTCACGGCAATTGCAGCGAGCGGGCAGATCAGTGTGGACAAAGTGGCTGGGCCGGTGGGCGAAACCCTCATCATGACCGCCGCGGGCCTGGCCGTGGCCATTCCCGCCGTGCTGGCCTATAACGCGCTGAGCAAGCGGGCGCGCCGGGTGCAGGGTGCGCTCGAAGGGTTTGCGCATGATCTGCAGCGCCTGCTGGCGGCCGGCCCCGTTCTTTGAATTGCGCGCGCCATGAGCTTCGGCAGTTTTGATCAGGGCGAGGAAGGCGAAGCGATGAGCGACATCAATATGACGCCGCTGATCGACGTCATGCTGGTGCTGCTGGTGATTTTCATCATCACCGCACCGCTGCTCACCGGCAGTCTCAAGCTCGATCTGCCCAAGGTCGATGCCCCCGCCGCGCAACAAGCGCCAACGGTGCTGAATGTCGGGCTGCGCAAGGATGGGCAACTTTATCTGGCCGACCAAACCATCACCCTGGCGCAGCTCACGGCGCGCTTTACCACCGCCGCACAACAGTCGCCCAAGACCGAGGTGCACATCAGCGCCGACGCCGCCGTGCCCTACGGCGATGTCGCCCGGGTCATGGGCGCCGCGCAAAATGCGGGCCTGAGCCGCATCGGCCTCATCACCCAGCCGCCTGCGGGACACAGGCCCGGCGCGGCCTCGGCGCCCTAGCAGACCTTACTTGAACTTGTAGTAAGTCTGGTTGAGGTAGGCGGCGATGTCTTTCACCTCTTCCGGAAACAGGTCGTGGTTGAGCTGGGTGACGCACATCTGGGTGAACGCCATCAGTTGCTGCGGGTTGTGCACCTTGCGGTCGGCGCGGGTGTACATCGCCGAGGACGAGCCCATCATCCGCTGGGCATGACAGGCGGCGCATTTGAGATTGTCGTAATACTTCTGGCCCTGCGCGACATTGGCGCCGACGAACTGCGGCGGAACCGCCTCCGCAGCCTGCGCCAGTGGCCACGCCGCACCCAGCACAGCAAGCAGGCCGCAGGTGGCGAGGGCTCGCCGCATTTGTCGCATCGGTCGAATCATCGTTGTCTCCCTTGTTATTTGTTGAGACTTTAGTGTGCGGGTTGCGGCCGGGCTTGTCTACAGCAGCCCTGCTGCGTACAGGGGAAACGTCGGCTCTCAAGGAAACGCAGGGCCGCCCCAAGTTTCCCTGCCCACCTCGCGGCTTGCAAGCCGCTCGGATTCGTCTCCGTGCCTCATCCCCCTCGGGGGGCCTGACGCGAACGCGGCAGGTCTGGGGGCGCTCTCAAGAGTGTCGGCGCAGGAGTCGCTTCAAGACCGTGCCGGGCGGGTGAACTGGAACAGCGAAGTCTGCACGTCGGCCTCCATGTCCGGCTCCCACACGACATAGGTATCGCGCCCGAGGGCCTTGGCGCGATACATCGCCACATCGGCCAGGCGCAGCAACTCCTCCAGCGTTTGCGCATGGGACGGGTACAGCGCCACGCCGATGCTGCCCGAGGCGCGGAACTCTCGCCCGGACAGGGCGTAGGGCGCGCGCAGCCGCTCCAGCGCATGCCGGGCCAGGTCTTCAGCCAGGCGCGGCGAGGGCAGATTGGGCAGCACGACGGCGAACTCATCGCCGCCCAGGCGGGCGCAGACCGCGTCCGGCCCGAAGGCTTCGCGCAGCCGCGCCGAAGTGGCCTGGATCAGCGCGTCGCCTGCGGCGTGGCCGAACTGATCGTTGATGCGCTTGAGGCCGTCGAGATCGAGCCACAGCACGGCGGCAAATGCCTGGCTGTCCTGCGTGCGGTCGAGTTGGCGCTGACCGCTGTCGAACAGGCCGTTGCGGTTGAGCAGGCCGGTGAGCGGGTCCTTGAGCAGCAGATCCTGCAAGCGCGTGGCGCGTTCGCGCAATTGCGCCACGCGCACCGACAGGCCATAGGTCAGCACCAGAGCGAGAAACACCAAAACCCACTGCAGCGCGTCGGAAGTGAGAAAAGTCTCTGGAAGCCAGCCCAGAGTGCGTCCGATGTTGGCAAAGCCGACGATCAGCAGGGGAAACAGGCTGAGCAGCAGGATGATGGCCGGCATGAACCGCTGCTGCCAGCGCACCGCCGCGGCCCACGCAATCAGCACCAGCGAGGCCGCCGCGATCAGCTGGGCGGGAACCAGCAGCCACTCGCTATTGGGCAGCAACACCGCCACCGCGAGGGTGATGGCCAGCCATTGCACGATCTGCAGCGACAGATCGGTACGCGGCGCGTGGCGCGGCAACAGCAGATAGGCGCGGATGAAATACAGCCCTCCGGCGCACATCAACGGCAATCCGCCCACCAGGCCGATGCTGTTCCAGACGAGGGTGTCTGGCCAGAGCTGGTGCTGCCCTACGCCCGAAATGGCGAGCATGTAGAACAAAGTGGCCGATTGCCACAGGATGTAGGCGAAATAGGCCCGGTCATGCGTACTCAGAAACAGGAAGGCGTTGTAGATCAGCAGCGCCGCCACCATGCCGTAGAACAGGCCCTGCAGCAGCGCGTCGTCCACCGCGTATTGGCGGAACGCCCCCGCGTTCCACAGGTGAAATTCCGGTGTGAGCGCGCCGTACTGCGCCACGCGAAGCAGCAGCGTGCTGGGTCCTTCGGGCGGCTGGAAGGCGTAGGCGGTGTAACGCGAATGCAAGGCGTCGAGCTGGCCGATGCCCGCGGGGCGCTCACCACTGGCCTGCGCCAGATCGGCCGGCAACAGATAAGCCTGCGCCTCACGCCAGACCGGGCGACCCAATTGCAGCACCAGCTGCTCGGGCGACTGCGCGCTGCGAAACAGATGCACCCGCAACCAGAGGGCGTCTTCGCTGATGCCCAGATTGCCGCCGTTGACCGCCTGGAACCGCGCATCGGGCAAGGCGGCCACGGCGCTGGGCTCCAGCCGCTTGCCGTTTTCGCGGTAAACCTGCAGCGAATTTTGCAGATTCTGGTGCCGGAGATCCTGCGGCACCAGAACCACCAGCGGGCTCGCATTAGCGCCGGAGGGGGCAGCCGCCCAGGCGGGCGCTGACATGGGCGCCGACATCATCAGCACCAGCAGCATGACGGCCTGCAGCAGGATCAGCGCACGCATCCACTCGCGTCGAAGGGGGTGCAATGACAGGCGAGGCATGGCGGGGCATGGGCGAACTGGCCGGGCGGTCGGAAAAAGGGAAAACCAGTGTAGGGAG